>JBBIVC010000118.1:0-2651 GCA_037439905.1 Thermoflexus sp. | reverse complement strand
TGACGCGCTGCCAGGAAGGCCAGCCCGCCGAGTTCCAGAGCCGGATCCCGGAGAAGTGTGGAACTGGCGCCGCGTCAGAGGTCCTCGATGTCCTCGGGCGCGATGTCGAGGGCTATCGCCAGGGCACGGTTCACATCGCGCATCCTTGATTCGTCGAGCGAGCCGACGTAATCAGCGAGGCGCCTCTTCTCGACACTCGTGACCTCATCACAGCAAATTACGCTGTGGTGACGAAGTCCATCGTCGGGTCCCACCGGAACTTCGGTCGCAATGCCATGAGCAGTGGTATAGACAGGGGCACAGGCGACGGTCGAATAAGGGGCGCTGATGAACTCGGGGCGGGCGACAATGAGGAATATCCGCGCGTCCTTCACGTCGTTGCGGGGAGCGCGTACCCGATAGAGCTCACCCCGCCGCACGTAGCTTCGCCTCGGCATCGAGTCGCGCCAACACCTCGTCACTCAGCTCCACAGGGTCGCCGAGCGCGAGCGGATCGATCGAGTAGTCCAGGACGTCTGACTCCGCCACTTGCTCCGGAGTAAGACTCGCGAAGACCTCCCGGTCCCTGGCGTTCCGCTCGGCACGCCGGATTTCGCGGATGCGGCGGCGCAGAGCGTTTTCGATGAACTCCGAGCGGTTACCGCCCGCGCCGACCGTTTCGTCGATGGCGGCAAGCAACTCCTCGGACAGCGAAACGGAAGTCTTTACTTTCATACCACCATCTTACCACCGCCGTGCAAGGCGCCCGGTCACAGCCCATATTCGGCCGGCCGCGTGCGCACCCACTCGCCGATCATCTCGCCGATCATGATCGACGTGAGGTTCGTGTTGGCGCGGGGGACCGACGGCATGATGGAGGCGTCGGCAACAGCCAGCCCATCGACCGCGTGACAGCGGCCATACTGGTCGACTACAGCCGCAGGGTCGCTTGCGGGGCCCATCCGCGCGGTGGCGCAGGGATGGAAGCCGCTGGCCGCAAGGCGTCGCACGAGATCGGCGATACTCTCATCGGAGAGTCCGCGACGCGGGTCGGGGAAAGTCACTTCGGCGATAAGCTCGCTCATCGCCCTGGTTCTTGTGAACGCCACGGTATCGCGGAAACAGGCGACCAACCGCGCGAGGTCTCGTACGTCCTCGCAGAAGTGCTGCTCGGTGATGGGAGCGGCGTGCGGGTCGGCCGATGCGAGCCGGACCGTGCCGGTGCTGTAGGCCTGCTCCAGCACCGCCGCGATGGCGAAGCTGTTGAGCGGGCCACCTCTTGGAGAAAACGAGAAGGCCTCGATCTGGAGGTCGTTGCGGTGCTCGCTGCCGGGCGCCGTGTAGCGGAGGATGGTCTGCACGATCGGCTGGTCGGCATCGAGGAGCGAAGGGTCCTTCGCGCGGCAGACCACCGCCAGCGCGGGGTGATCGCCCAGGTTGGCCCCAACACCGGGGACGTCCCGGAGCACGTCGATGCCGTGCCGGGCGAGCTCCTCGCGCGGGCCGATACCGGAGCGCATCAGGATCGCAGGCGTCTGGAGCGCTCCTGCGGAGAGCACGATCAGCCGTCCCCGGACGGTTTCAACAACCCCAGCTGACTCGACCTCGACGCCTGCCGCGCGGCCGTTTTCAACGATGACCCGGCGGGTCAGGGTGTTCGCCCGGATGGACAGGTTCGGGCGCGCCCGCGCCGCGGAAAGATAGCCGACCGCCGTGGAGATGCGAAGCCGGCCGATCTTGTTCATCGGATGCGGGCCGGCGCCCCAGCCCCAGGGGTCGTTGGCGTCCTCGCAGTAGGGGTAGCCGAGCTCTTCCGCGGCCGCCAGCCACGCCTGGTGCACCTGTGTCATCTCTTCCGGCCGGTAGCGCCGGATGGTGATGGGGCCGGCATCGCCGTGGTAGTCGCGGTCGCCAAACTCCAGGTCGCGTTCGAGCCGCTTGAACGCGGGAAGGACCTTCTCCCATGCCCACTCCGGATTTCCCGCGGCGGCCCAGCCATCGTAGTCCTCGGGCATGCCGCGCAGGGCGATGGTCGTGTTCACCGCGCTCGAACCGCCCGTCACCCGTCCCCGGGGGAAGGGCCGGGAGGCGCTCTTCTCCGTCGGCCGGTAGTCGAAGCCCCAGTCGTGGTCGGTGTACGAGTTGTTGTGGCTGTTGACCAGGTCGTACGGCAGGCGTGCGGCGTCGGGGTAATCCGGGCCCGCCTCGATGAGCAGCACCGAGCGATGCGGGTCTTCGCTCGCCCGGGCAGCGACCACGGCCCCGGCCGAGCCGGCGCCAACCACAATCACGTCGAACTGCGCGTCCACTTGTCCCTCCACGTTGCCCAGAATCTACGTGGGTGGCGCTTCGGCCGCCATCCCGGCAACGGGAGTCGAGCGTGTGCGCTCGCCCGGGGGGTGCCGCTCCCGTACAATCCGGGCCACATACCCCCTCCCATCGAGGCTCCCATGTCGTTCGAAACAGTCATCGCGCAGGCGCGCGCCGAAGGCCGGACGCTGCTCAACGAGGTCGAAGCGAAAACCGTCCTGCAGGAAGCCGGCGTCCCGGTTGCCACCACAACGCTCGCTACCAGCCGCGAAGAGGCCCAGGCCCAGGCGGAGGCCGCGGGCTACCCTGTCGTCCTCAAGGTTGTCTCACCGGACATCGCGCACAAGAGCGACGTCGGCGGC
>JBBIVC010000117.1:0-6996 GCA_037439905.1 Thermoflexus sp. | reverse complement strand
GAATGGGCGGCTGGCGGGGCTAGGGGTCGCGAGCGGGATCCTCGATCAGGCGCAGGCCCAGCTCCTCGAGCTGTGCCTTTTCGACGGGCGACGGGGCGCCCATGAGCGGGTCGCTGCCGGACGAGGCCTTGGGGAAGGCGATGACATCGCGGATGTTTTCGCTGCCGATGAGGGACATCACGAGGCGGTCGATGCCCATGCCGACGCCGCCTTCCGGGGGCGCGCCGTATTCGAGGGCATCGAGCACGACACCGAAGCGGTCGCGCATCTGCTGATCGGTGTACCCCATCAGCCGGAGCACCTTTTCCTGGGCTGCGCGGGTGTTGATGCGGATGGAGCCCCCGCCGACCTCGGTGCCGTTGAGCGTGAGGTCGTATTGCCGGGCGATGACCTTGCCCGGGTCGGTATCGAGCAGGGCCTCGTGCCCGGGCAGGTAGCCGCTGAAGGGGTTATGGGTCGCGTCCCAGCGGCCCTCTTCCGGGCGCCACTCGAGGAGCGGGAACCCGGTGACCCAGGCGAACGAGAGCACCGACTCGTCCTTGAGTTTGAGCCGTTCCCCGAGTTCGGTGCGGACCTCGTGGAGGGAACGGGCAACGACCGGCGGCTGGTCGGCGACGATGAACAGCATGTCGCCGTTCGCGGCCCCGGTGAGCCGCTTGATGGTGGCGAGCTCGGCTTCCGAGAGGAATTTTGCGATGGGGGAGCGTAGCTCGTCGCCGGTGAACCCGATGTAGGCCAACCCGCGCGCGCCGCCGGACCTGGCGACTTCGGTGAGGTCATCGATCTCGCGGCGGGTCATGCCGGCGCTGCCGGGGACACAGATCGCCTTCACCTGGCCGCCGGCCTGCAGGGCGCTCGCGAAGACCTGGAACGTTGAGCCACGGAGCGCCTCGCTGATATCGACAAATTCGAGCCCGAAGCGCAAGTCGGGCCGATCGATTCCGTAGCGGGCCATGCAATCGTGGTAATCGAGGCGGGGGAACGGCGTGGCCGCGATGGGCCCGCGTCCGAACCTGCGGGCGATGCCGGTGTACAGCTCCTCGATGAGCCCCATCACGTCGGACTCATCGACGAACGCCATTTCGAGGTCGAGCTGGGTGTGCTCGGCGACGCGATTCGCGCGGAAATCTTCGTCGCGGTAGCAGCGCGCGATCTGGAAGTACTTTTCGAAGCCGGCGACCATCAGCAGCTGTTTCAGGATTTGCGGCGATTGGGGAAGTGCGAAGAAGTGGCCCGGCTTGAGGCGGGAGGGGACGAGGAAATCGCGTGCTCCCTCGGGAGTCGACTTGATGAGCGTGGGCGTTTCGATTTCGTAGAAGCCTCGTTCGACGAGGAAGTTGCGGATGAACCAGACCACGTCGTGGCGGAGCTTGATGACCCGGGCGACTTCGGGGCGTCGAAGGTCGAGGTAGCGGTATTTGAGCCTGAGTTGCTCATCAACATCAGCGGGCTCGTTGATGTAGAAGGGCGGGGTCAGGGCCTCGTTGAGCACCTCGCAGCGGGAGGGGATGACCTCAACCTCGCCGGTGGCCATGTTCGGGTTCACGGTGGCGGCGTCGCGGGCGGCAACCGTGCCCTCGACCTGGAGCACCCACTCGGTGCGGGCACGGTGGGCGACCGCGTGGGAGGCGGCGTTTTCGGGGTTGAAGACGAGCTGGACGAGGCCGCTGGAATCGCGCAGATCGATGAAGATGAGCCCGCCGTGGTCGCGGCGGCGGTGGACCCACCCGGCGAGGCGGACAGTGCGCCCCGCGTCGGCGATTCGCAGTTCCCCGCAATTCGTGTCTTTCAGCATCGGCCCATGGTAGCCGAAGGCGGGGTTAGGTTCCGGGGGCAGCCGGGGGCATCAAGCGCCGAGTGTCTGGGCGAGCATGAGGGAGTTCCCGTCGGGGTCGTGGAACGAAGCCAGCCTGACCATGCCGGGGATCTCGTTGGTCGGGCCGTCGAAGATGACGCCGCGGCGCTCGAGCTCGGCGCGGGTGGCATCGATATCGGTGACGCCGAACGTGATGGTGACGGAGCCAGCCCCCGGGTGGGCTCCGTCGACGCGGTTGAGCCCGATGGTTGCGCCTCCGAGCGGTGTCTGGAATTCCGCCCAGCCCACTTCTTCGACGGCGTACAGCTCCTGGAAGCCGAGCTTCCCGGTGTACCAGCGGCGGGCAGCGGGGAAGTCGGTAACGAGCACGGAGAGCGTGAGTTCGGGCTTAAAGCCAAGGTCATTCATCCAGGTCACCTCGATGCTCGCGACGCAGGGCGCGCGGGCCGGTAAAGTCTTGGCCGGGCGCGCTCCGGGCGCGGAGAGCGCAGGGAAAGTATACTAGCTCTATTCGTTCGTCAAGGGGAGCCGTACGGGATCGCTTGCACCGGCCATCCGATTCTTTCATCACCGCTGGTCGGTGCCGATCGTCGCCACGTTGCACCGCGACGGGCGGTTGCGCTTTGCGGACCTTGCCCGGCGGCTGGCGGCGAGCCGTGACACGCTGACGGAGACGCTCGCGCGGCTGGAGGCATCGGGGGTAGTCACGCATGAAGCCGGCGTTTCGCGTCCCCACTACTGCCTCACGGCGATGGGCGAGCGAGTGGGCGACGCCGCGCTGGCCACGGTCGAGGCCATCAGGGGGACAGACCTGCTGCCCGTTGCCCTGAAAAAGTGGCCGATGCTTGTGGCGGTCGCGATCGGGCGGGGGGCAACCCGGTACAACGAGATGAAGGCGATGCTGCCTGGCATCACGGCGCGGGCGCTGGCACTCGCGCTCAAGGACCTGCAGGCCGCCGGGCTGATCGAGCGGGAGGTGAGCCATGGCTACCCGCCGGTGGCGCGGTACTCGCTGAGCGCCCGGGGGCGGGCCCTGTTCCCGGTGCTCGATCGCCTGTGCGTGGCGGCTGAGGATGCAGCGCGGGGCGGGTGACATCGACATAGGGGATGGGCGTTCGTACAGGTTGGCTTTCGATCACCCACGTTCGCATTTCTTCGTGTGATACTGGAGTGACCAAACGCCCGGGGGGACACCCATGGCCATCCAGGTCACCCTTCTCTCCCACTCGCCGGACCCGATGCGGTCGCTCTACATGGCGTATCGCACGTGTTACAGCCAGCTGACCCCGCAGCAGGTGGCCGCGCGCATCGAGGATGACCGGATCACCGAGGCCCAGATGCGCCAGTTCATCGAGGAGCGGCTGAAAACGGGCCATGCCAGCCCGCTGGAGCAGGTCTGGTTCGAGTTCGGGATTTCCGGCGTGAGCCGCGCCTTCAGCCACCAGTTTGTGCGCCACCGGGTCGGCATCTCGTTCGAACAGCAGAGCCAGCGTTACGTCACCTACAAGGGCGGTGAGTTTCCCTACACCGTGCCCGAGACGGTCCGCAGGGCGGGAATGCAGGGCAAGATGGACGAGCTCTTCGAGCGTGTTGGCGAACTGTACGAGGAGATGGTCGCCGCCGGGGTGCCGGCGGAGGACGCGCGCTTCCTGTTGCCGAACGCGACGAACACCAATTTCAAGATCACGGTGAACTTCCAGAGCCTGTTGCACATCTGCGACCTGCGCCTTTGCACGCGCGCTCAGTGGGAGTTCCGGAAGGTCGCCGCGCTCATGCGGAGCGAGGTCAACAAGGTCGTGCCGGAGCTGGGCCGGTATCTGCAGCCGAAGTGCGGCGAGTACCGCCTGGGGTACTGCGACGAAAGCGAGAAGGACTGGGCCGCCTGCCCCATCGGCCGGGTGCGTCCGCACAAGGACGTGCTGTTCCGGATCTATGAGTCCTACCGCAAGGGCGAACTCCAGCCCCTGCGGGAGGAGGACTGGGATGCCATCGAGGAGCGGGAACGGGCCACCGCAGGCGGGGACTGATGGCCAGGCCAATCCTGCCGTTCGGGCGCTGGCTGCCGTGGGCGCTGGCAGCAATTGGCGGCGCGCTCGTTGCCCGGGGTGTCGTCACCGGCGACCGGGAGATGGTGCTCGCCGGGGTGATTGGCCTGGTGGGAGTGGTCGTAGCCTTTCCGCTCGCCTCGGTGCTCACCCGCCACCACGGTCGCGACGAGTAACCGGCCTCGTCAATCAGGGCAAGACGGGCGGCGCCGGGGATTGGGGCCCGGCTTCGACCGTGACGGACGGGGCCGGCGGACCGGGCTGAACGCCGAGCGAGGCCCAATCGGCGAAGTGGTCCGCGTGACGGGAGATGCGACGCCAGGAGCAGTGCCGACGCCAGTACCAGGAGCATGGCCAGCGTGATGGCGATTCCCAGCCCGAAGTCCCGCGGAAGACGGGCGTGCGCTGTCCCAGGCCGTCGCACGGTGGTCATGGGTCGAGGTTAAGGTGCCTGTGTAAACGCGATGGCAACCGTAAGCAAGAAATTCAGCGACTTCGGCAAGCCAGCCGGCGGACTTCAATCTGATTCACGAATATCATTCATCGGGTAGTGACGAGCCCGCCTGCCAGTGGGATCATCGCCGGCATGACGAGCGCGCAAGTCGAACACTTCGCAATGGCACAAGCCCACGAGCACGAACTGAACGACCGCCAACGGCAGATCCTCGATCTCCTGGTCAAGGGCAGGACGAACGGAGAGATCGCCAGCCTGCTCGGGATCACCCTCGACGGCGCCAAGTGGAACGTCAGCGAGATCCTCGGGAAGCTCGGCTTCGCCACCCGTGAGGAGGCGGCTGATTACTGGCGTTGGCGCAACCGCCACGGCCGGGGCGCGATGCGCGCGCTCCGGGGGCTGGCGGCGCCTGCCGCCCTGAAGTGGGCCGCCGGGAGCGTGGCGGCAGTGGCCGTCGCGGCCATCGCCGTGGGGTTCTATGCAGCCAGGGACCATGAACCCGGCGCCCCCGGTGAGTTCTACCTCGAAGCGCGCGTCGAAGTCGTCGACCGCACCCGGGGCGATGGTGTGAGCTTGCCGGGTGCCACGCCCACCGCGCAGGATGCTGAGATAACCGTCTCGACCATCCGCTGGTGGTCGAAGGACCGCGACCACGCCCGATGGGAGATAGAGAGCGATCGAGATGGCACCGAGACGGCCACGACCGTCGTGGTCGATGGCACCTGGCAGTGGGTCTATTCCGGCCCGACCAACACCTACAGCAGGTCGGCGATCCCAGAACTCCCCAATGGCGTGCAAACCAGGCCACTGGCGCTGAGTGCGTTCGTTGGGCCCATTGGCGTTCCATCGAAGGAGGCGTTTCTCGATGGCCTCCGCGAGTCGGGGAGCTTCGACTTCGTACGCGAGGCAGGCAACGCGACGGTGCTCGGGCGCAAGACTACCATCATCGAGTTCGGGCCCGCATCGCGCAGCAGTTCCTCGGCGCCCGGAGACCCGACCCCGGGCGCCATCACGTTGCAGCCGATAGAAACTTCAGGCGGCGTGGTCCGCGTCTGGCTCGACGAGGAACGCATGGTCGCCATGCGTTACGAAGTAGAAGGCTCCCCCCGTGCCGAAGTGCTCGCGGAAGTGGTCCAGCTGGACTGGGACGTGGCCGTCCCCGCCCCCCGGCTTGTGTTCGATCCGCCGCCGGGCGCCACATTCGTCCAGACCGAGACCGGCCGCATCCCTGCAAGCAGCCACATCGGGGGCATGATGACAGAGGGTGGGACGCTCTGGTACACCACGCCGCCCGGGTTCTTCAAGGTCGCATACGCACCCGATACCATGAGGGCGGGCGGCTACGAAACCCATTTAGACGCGAACAATCAGCCGACGGCAATAACCATCAGGTTCACGGGCTACGGTTCCGAGATGACCGTCGCTCAGATGCGTGCCCGGCCGACGTCTGTAAGGAGTGACCAGCCAGCGGACCTGGTAACCGTTGCCGGGATGGAGGCACAAATCTGGGAGCACCCTGGCGACCCCGATTCGGGCCCCCAGGTCCAACTGTCAACCCGGCGCGACGGGATCAACATCAACATCACCGCGCACGGCCTCTCCCGCGAAGAGGTCATCGCGGTCGCGGAAGGTCTCGAACTCGTCCGGTAGCCCCTTCCGGATGCGCCCCAACCTGACGAACCTCTGGGTAGCAGACCGCCAGATTCCCGGAGGCAGCTCTTGGCAGTTTCTATCTCCGTGCCACACCTCGGGCCCGAAATCGCGGGCGGGGTGGTGGCAGAGTGGTACGTCCCGGACGGAGCGACGGTGGCGGCCGGAGACCTCATCTGCCGGGTCGAGTGCGACTTCGTGGCGATAGAGATCGAGGCGGACGCACCCGGGGTGCTGCGCCAGCGAGCTCGCGCAGGGAGCATCGAGCAGGCCGATGCAGTCATCGGCGTGATCACGAGCGCGGACGAGGTTGCCCCAGGAGTTGAGGCTGCCCCTGTGTGTGCAGCCGCGCCGCCACCCGAGACCAGCGCTTCCGGGCTGGACCAGTACGGCGGGGCATTGCCGGAGCCGGGAGAACCCGTTGTGGTCCCCTTCCGGCGGGGTCAGCGCGAGCCCGGGGACACCGTCCGGCCGCTCCTGGAAGCGGGCACGGCGATCCCCGGCCTGCCACTCTGGGAGCCCGACGAGGACCCGCCATTCGCCGATGCGTTCCCCGTGCAGCTGACCGCCGAACGCCTCGACCGGTTCGACGCGATCGCGGCCGAGGCAAGCGCGGCAGCCCAGGTGTTGACCATGGAGGCCTGGATCGACGCCACGCAGGCTCTTCGCGCGGCGGCGGTACTCGCGGAGCAGTGGCGCGGCGACGAACCTCCCATCGTGGAGGACCTGGTGCTGCGAGCCTTCGCGCGGGCCCTCGCCGAGGCCGGCCTGGAGTCGAGCCCCTGCGGACTGAGCCGTGTGACGCCGCTTTCGGATTCAACGGTGGCCATCAGCGACGCTGGCCGGCGGAGCTTTCGCGAAGCCGTCCGAGTGCGAGCAGCGGGTGGCGACACCGCGGCCGAGGGGGCGGCCTGGTGGCTGCTCTCGCTGCGCGAGACCGGCATCGACCGGGGGCAGCCTCCACTCTGCGCGGGGCACACCCTCGCAGCCTCGATGGGGGCGATCGGCGAGCGGGGCTTGTTGAGCGTTAC
>JBBIVC010000116.1:0-7061 GCA_037439905.1 Thermoflexus sp. | reverse complement strand
CGGGTGTTTCCCGTGTTCGGCACGTTCACGCTGTTCCGGAAGATTGCCGACGCGAGGGAGAGGCAGGGGGAAAGGTCGGGGAGCTGAGGGGAACCGGGCGGCTGCCGGGGTCGTTTAGTCTGTAGGGATTGGTGGAGACCGGCGCGACGCGGCACGCTTCGGAAGATGCCGCTGATCGGACAGGGGAGGGCATGATGACACGTAGCCGAGCACGCGGATGGGTGGGGCTGCTGGCGGGGCTGGCGCTTCTCGCGCTGGGCGCATGCGGCGATGACGACGAGCTGAAGCAAACGCCGACGGCCGCTGCGACGGGAACACCGACCGGGGCGGCTTCGCCAACCGCGGAACCGACGCCCGGCGCGACGGCCACGCCTGCGCCAACGCTCGCGGTGCAGGTGTATTTCGCGCGGGATGAGCATATCGCGACAGTGGGGCGCACCGTGACGATCCCGGCTGTGGCCCGCGAAGCGATGGAGGCGCTGCTGGCAGGGCCAACGGATTACGAGAAGGGCCTGGGACTGACGAGTGCGGTCCCCACCGGGACCCGGCTCCTGGGCATCACGATCGAGAGCGGCACCGCGATCGTGGACCTCTCGCGGGAGTTCGAGTCGGGTGGCGGTTCGCTTTCCATGACCACGCGCGTCGCGCAGGTCGTGTATACGCTGACCCAGTTCGCGACGGTGGACCGGGTGACGATCCGGCTCGGCGGGCAGGATGTCGAGGCGATCGGCGGGGAGGGCGTGCCGGCGAAGGATCTCACTCGGGACGACTTCCGCGACAATACGCCGCTGATCCTGGTGGAGTCGCCGCGGCCCGGAGACGAGGTCGGCACGGAGCTAACCGTCACCGGGACGTCGAACACGTTTGAGGCGGCGCTGTCGTGGGAAGTGCGGGACAGCACGGGCAAGGTTATCCGGGAGGGCTTCGCGACCGCGACCTCGGGCACGGGGACGTGGGGGACGTTCGCGTTCGAGATCGACCTTTCGGGCGCGGCGACCGGGCCGATCACGCTGGTGGTATTCGAACGTTCGGCCCGGGACGGGAGCCCCATCAACGTCTACGAGGTGCCGTTGAAAGAGGTCGCGAAGTGAGGGTTCAGGAGTCGCTGACGAGGGTGCTGGCGAAGATCTGCCAGGCGAGCGCGGACTTGGCGGTGAGGCTCAGGAAGATGTAGACGGCTTCGCCGAATAGGTAGTCGCGCCACGGGCCCGCGCGGCGGTACTGCAACACCATGTTCACCGCGAAGCAATTGAAGAAGACGAAGAGCGACACGAAGATGCCGACCACAAAGCCTGGCGGCGAGGCTTCGAAACCAGGGCTGGTGAAGTAGATGGCGATGGCGACCCACGGCACGGCCCCGGCGAGACAGCCGAAGATGAACGCGGTCCAGTTGGGGTTGCCGGGCTCCTCGTAGTGCTCCATGAGGAGCCCGAACAGGATCATGGCGGCGTTGACCCCGAAGATTGCCACGAGGGCGGCGACGTCGCTGATGCCCGTGAACATCGCGATGAGCACGACCATGACCGAGGAACTGACGGAATACTCGACCCAGCGGGCGTAGTTGCGATTGCGGCCGAGGTTGCGTGCGTACCAGCTGTAGACGCGGGGTGCGGCGACAATCCAGTGGGCGGCGGCCGAGAGGAAGACGAAGAGGGCAACGCCCCACGCGATGCGGACGTCGAAGAGGTGGCGCAGTTCCGGTGGAGCGGAGCCGGGCGGGCCCTCCATGAAGCTGGCGGTGACCGGCAGGGAGAAATCGTTGGCGAGGGCGAGGATGGCCACGCCCTGGGCGGCATGGACCGCACCCATCACCAGGTTGTAGAGGCGGAGGCGGCTCAGCTGGAGGTCGCGCGGGGCGCCGTGGGTGCTCATCTGCTTGGCCTTTAGGTGGGTTTGGGGGGTTCCCCCGGTAGATGAACGAACGGCCAGGCTGCGGCGATCATCGGGGGCGCGTTAACCGCCGAGCCCGGCGAAGCGTTGTTGATGCAAGCAGCCTATGGGGACTATAGTCTTCGAGATCTACGAAAGGGGGCGCCGCCGATGACCACGATGATGCCAACTACCGCCGGCCGGCTGCGCCGCGGTGCGCCGCGCGCCGGAAGGGTGCCCATCGGGTAGGGACGGGACCAGGACGAACCGTTCGCAGCCGTGGGCGCCGACCAGCATTCGCCCACGGTTTTTTGATCCCCGCCTCGCTGCCGGGTGAGAGACGCCGGGGGCATGCCAGCCTCGAGCCGCAGATGCTCACATCGAACGAGGGAGGAGATCAGTGACGGTGGCTGCAACGGAGCCAGGACAGTTCCGCGGGCTGCGGATCGACGTCGACCCGCAGGCCCGCGCACTCGAAGTCGAAGACGTGACCAAGATCTTCCGCCAGGGCCCCGGGCTCATCGGCCGGATGCGGGGGAGGCGTGATGAACGGAAGCGCGTGGTCGCGGTGGACCATGTGAGCTTCGCGGTGGAGCGGGGCGAGATATTCGGCGTGCTGGGACCGAACGGCACGGGCAAGAGCACGCTCATCCGCTTGATGTCGACGCTGCTGATGCCCGATGCGGGCCGGGTGCGGGTGTTCGGGTTCGACGTGGAGCGGGACGAGGCCCAGGTGAAGCGGCTCATCAACCGGGTGTCGGTGGAGGCGTCGTTCTTCAAGAAGCTCTCGCCGATGGAGAACCTGATGTACGGGGCGCGGCTCTACGGGGTGGAGCCGGCCTACGCGCGGCGCAAGGTCGTGGAGATCCTGACCCGGCTGGGGCTAGAGAACCGGTCGATCAGCTCTTCGATGGAGGATATGTCGCGCGGGATGCAGCAGAAGGTGGCGATTGCGCGGGCGTTCCTGACGGCGCCGGTGCTGTTGCTCCTGGATGAGCCGACGACGGGCCTGGACCCGCATTCGAAGCGGGAGGTGCAGGCCGCCGTGCGCGAACTGCGCGACACGCACGACGCGACCGTGGTTCTGACGACCCACGACATGCAGGAAGCGGACGAGCTGTGCGACCGGATCGCGATCGTGGACAAGGGACGGGTGGTGGCGCTCGACACGCCGCCGGCGCTGAAGGAGATGGTCCGCCGGCCGGGCGAGGCGCCCCCCTCGCTGGAGGACGTGTTCCTGCGGCTGACGGGGAAGAAGCTGGAAGACGCTGACCAGGAGGCAGAACAGTCATGACACTGGCGTATTACGAATTGCGGGCGAGCTACGCGTTCGTCGAACGGAACATCAACCTGGTAAAGCGGTACTGGGGCTGGGAGCTGGTGTGGATGCTCTACACCATCGCGAACTCACTGGCGGTGGTGCTCATCGCGCGGGGGACGAACACGGCGGTGGGCGGGCAGCCGCTCAGCCCTGCGCAGGTCGACACGCTCATTCTCTTCCTGGCGATTGGGGCGCTGGTGTGGCACTACCTCGCGGTGGTGTTCCAGACGGTGAGCGAGATGATCAGCTGGGAGCGCTGGGAGGGGACGATCGAGTACACGTTCATGGCGCCGGTGCGGCGGGGGACCCACATGGTCGGCACGGCGCTGTTCTCGCTTGTGTACGGGTTCGCGCACACGGCGGTCGTGCTCGTCATTGTGGTGCTGGTATTCGACCTGAACATGGGGAACGCGAACTACCTTTCGGCGAGCGCGGTGCTGATCGCGGGCAGCCTGTCGCTGGTGGGGATCGGGATCATGGGGGCGGTGCTGCCGCTGCTCTACCCGGAGCGGGGCGCGGAGATGACCCACGTGATCCAGGCCGCGCTGGTGCTCATCTCGGGTGTCTACATCACGGCGAGCGAGATGCCGGAGCCGCTGGCGACGATCTCGATCTTCAGCCCGGCGACGTACGTCATCGAAGGAATCAGGTCGGCGTTGATCGACGGCGAGGGGTTCGGGGAGCTCTGGCCGACGATGCTGGGGCTGGTTGCGAGCGGCTTCGTGATGATCCCGCTGGGGGTGTACGTGTTCTCGCTGGGCGAGCGGTACGCGAAGCGGACGGGGCGGCTGAAGCGGAGTGGGTGAGGCCCCCCACCGCGGCCCCTCCCCGATTGACGATTGTCGATTGCCGATTGCCGGTCAGCGCTCCCCAACCCGGAGCGCTCCCCAACCCGGCCCTTCCGAATTGACGATTGACGATTGTCGATTGCCGGTCGGCGCTCCCTCACCCGGCCCTTCCGAACTGGCGATTGCCGGTCAGGGGAGGGGATTGCGGCCGATGACGAGGTCGGGGACCTCCCGGCCGTTGGCCAGGTGTTCGTTGATGACGCGGTCGAGGTTTTCCGGGGTGAGGCAGCCGTACCAGGTGCCTTCGGGGTAGACGACGGCGGTGGGGCCGGCTTCGCAGATGCGAAGGCAGCCGACTTTGGTGCGGTAGAGACGGCCGCTATCGGGGGAGCCGTTGAGGCGGGCGGCGGCTTTCTTGAGCTGGCCCCAGGCGCGGTCGCCTTCTTCCGGCGTACAACAGTCGGGGCCGATGCAGAGGAAGATGTGGCGGTCGTAGTGGCCGATGCCCCGCTTTTCGGCGGCGGCGCGGGCGGCTTCGATATCAGTCATGGGAGGAGTGTAGAGGAGAGAGGAGAGAGGAAAGCAGCGGGAGCCAGAGAGACGGGGATGCGGCAGATGGGTGTTGGAGAGAGCACGTTCTGTCGTGGTGCTTTGCGGGGGGGATGATGGGCCACCTATACTGGTTGTGCCGTTAACGTCTCCCAGCAGGAGGGCGACCAGGGTTTGATCCCCGACAGCGATAACCCGCGCGAGGCCTGCGGCGTCTTCGGGGTGTACAGCCCCGGGGACGACGTCGCAAGGCTGACGTTCTACGGGCTGTATGCCCTCCAGCACCGGGGCCAGGAAAGCGCCGGGATAGCCACCAGCAACGGGAGCGATTTCAGCCTGCGGACGGGCATGGGCCTGGTGGCCCAGGTGTTCGACGAGGAAGACCTGGCGTACCTCCGCGGACACATCTCGATCGGGCACACGCGGTACAGCACGGCAGGCGGCTCGATCGCCTGTAACGCCCAGCCGATTGTGGTGAACGACAGCCACAACGGCGAGCCGATCGCGCTGGCGCACAACGGGAACCTGACGAACGTGGACATCCTCCGGGAGGACCTGGAGGCGCAGGGCATCCAGTTCGAATCGACGGCGGACAGCGAGGTGATCGCGCACCTGCTCGCGATTGCGCCGGCGGGGACGTGGGAAGAGCGCTTCCACTACGTGATGCGCCGGATCGAGGGCGCCTACAGCGTGGTGATCATGACCCGGGACCGGCTGTTCGCGATGCGCGACCCGATGGGCGTGCGGCCATTGTGCATTGGCCGGCTCGAAAGCGGGTGGGTCGTGGCATCGGAATCGTGCGCCCTGGAGCACCTGGGCGTGCCGATGGAGCGAGAGGTGCAGCCGGGCGAAGTCGTGCAGATCGACGAGCACGGGATGGCGAGCTTCTACCCGGTTGCGCCCGCGCGGAAGCGGGCCATCTGCACGTTCGAGTACACCTATTTCGCCCGCCCCGACAGCCGTCTCGGCGGGCAACTTGTTTATCCCGCGCGGGAGGCGATGGGCGCGCACCTGGCGATGGAGCACCCGGTTGAGGCGGACATGGTGATCGGCGTGCCGGATTCGGCGATCCCCGCGGCGATCGGGTATGCGCGGGCGGCGGGCATCCCGTATCGCGAAGGGCTCGTGAAGAACCGGTACGTGGGCCGCACGTTCATCCAGCCAGACCAGCGCATTCGCGAAGCTGGCGTGAGCCTGAAGTTCAACGCGCTTTCGGACGTGTTGCGGGGCAAACGGGTGATCCTGGTGCACGACAGTATCGTCCGCGGGAAGATCGGAAGAGCACTGGTCAGCCTGGTGCGAAATGCCGGCGCGACCGAGGTGCACATGCGCATCACCACGCCGCCGATCGTTTCGCCGTGCTTCCTGGGGGTGGACATGGCGACGAAGGCGGAGCTGATCGCGGCAAACCACAGCATCGAGGAGATCCGCGCGCATATTGGGGCCGACTCGCTCGGGTTCCTGAGCCTGGACGGGCTGAACGCCTCGACCGGGCAGGCGCCGGAAGACCTCTGCAACGCCTGCTTCACCGGCATCTACCCGCTCAACGTGCAGATGCAGATGGACCGGCTCGAGGTGCCGCGCGCCCGGGAGCCAGAACTGGTGGCGGCCGAGAGCCTGAACCGGGCGGGGCGGCCGTAGGCACTCCCGTGTGGACGCGGGCGGGAATCACGGCATCACACTTCATTCTGTATGTGCGCGACCAGGCGGCCGCAGCCGCGTTCTACCGGGGTGTCCTGGGAGAGCCAGTGCCTCGACCCGGATGGCCATGTGCTGGCCTTCGCGCGGGCGATGGGGGCTGAGGTCAGGTCAGGAACTCGGCTGACTCAAGGTCGAGGACGGCTTCCCCGTAGCGGCTGAACATGCGGTCCATGAGCTCGCGGCCCCGGTCGTTCAGGGTCTCGGGGTCGACATCGGCGGCGCCGGTGACCATGTAGCCGATGAGGACGAGGGCGGCCTTGCGGTAGTCGCGCCAGCATTCCTCGAACGAGTATCCGATGACGCCGTGGCGGAGCAGGGCCTCGTGGTAGGCGCGGAGCAGGTCCTCCTGGTTGGCGCGCCGCACTTCGGGGTCGAAATTGCCGGCGAGGAAGTAGGCGATATCCCACTGGGGGATGGAGCGGAAGGGGAGCTGCCAGTCGATGATGGCGATTGGCGGGTCGCCGGGGCGGTCGCCGAAGAGCATGTTATCGAGGCGGAAATCGCCGTGGACCATGGTGACGGCGTCGTTGGCGAGGCTGGCGACGAGGTGCTGGTAGCTCGCGGCAAAGGCATCGACCAGGCGGCGGATCTCGGGGCCGACCAGGTCGCCGTAGATGGTGTTGAAGGCGGGAATGGCCTGGCGGAAGGCCATTTCGAGGAAGAGAAAGTACGGGTCGCCGGCGCCGGGCAGCCAGGCGGCGAACTCCTCGAGGCGGGGGCTATTCCACCAGGTTGCGTGGAGCCCGGCTGCGGCTTCGAGGGCGAGTCGCGCTTCGTCGATGGAACAGGATGCGAGCTGGTTGCCGGGACGCATGGAGGCGAAGTCTTCGAGG
>JBBIVC010000115.1:6348-7106 GCA_037439905.1 Thermoflexus sp. | reverse complement strand
GCAGGCATCGGGGGCATGGGGGCCGTCGGGCCTGCCGGGGCGGCAGCAGGCATGGGCGCGGGTGTCCCCGCCGGGGCGGCCGAAGGAGCCGGGGCAGCGGGGATGGCCGGTGCCGTCGCCGGTGCGGGCTCGGGTGGGGAGGCTGGCGTGGTTGGGGGCGTGGGCGCGGTGGGCGCAGCCGGCGCCGTCGAAGGCATGGGCGGCACCGGAGCGGCCGGGGCCCTGTTCGGCATGGGCGCCATGAAGATCGCGCTCCTCGGAGCGGGGCTGGCGGGCGTGATTGTCGCGGGTGGAGTCACGACCGCCGTGCTCCTGGGTGGAGGCGACGGCGGCAGCCAGGGCGGCGGTGCGATCGAGACCCCAACCGCGACGGCAACGCCCTCGGCGAGCCCGGCTCCGAGCCCAACCCCAACGGCGACCCCGGCGGGGCAGACCACGCCCTCGCCGGCTGCCGGCGCGACATCCACCCCGGAGCCACCAACGCCAACTGCGGCCTCGACACCTGGCGGGGGTTTCGCGACGGCCACATCGACGCCGGTCGCGACCTCGACGCCGGCTCCCACAGCCACCGCGACGCCCACATCCACAGCGACAGCCACACCGACGCGTACCCCGACGCCAACCCCCACGCCGACGCCAACCCGCACACCGACGGCAACGGCGACCGCGACCCCCGGCCCGGTCACCCCGGTGTTCGGACGGGTGCTCGAACAGGTGGCTCCGGATGGCACACTGTTCCAGTTCTGTCCCGGCTGCGT
>JBBIVC010000115.1:0-6323 GCA_037439905.1 Thermoflexus sp. | reverse complement strand
CGGCGCCTTCCAGGCAACGGCCGGCGCGAACGGCGCGTTCGTCATCCAGGGTGTCCCCGCCGGAACATACCGTCTGTATCGCGTGTGCGGGCTGACGCTCGCCGGCGCCATAGCGCCGTGGGATGCCAAGCTCGGCTACGCCGCCGTCACCGTACCGCGGGATACGTTCGACGTGCTCGTCCCGAAGTGCCCGTGACCCGTAACCCGGTCAGAAGTCGATGCCGATCGGTTCGAGGATGTGCTCCTGCGTCCACCCCCAGGGCTTCGCCTCCGCATAGTGCAGCAGGTACTCCTGGGCCATCTTCGGGACGAGCAGCGCCAGCATCGGGATGACGACGGTCCGCCAGTCCCGGGGCACGGCCCCGGGGAACCACTTCATCACCACCACCACGTAGAGCCACCAGTTTTCGAACATGTTGGGGAAGATGAAGAGGAAGATGCGCGCCTCGCTGAGTTCGAACAGGGCCACCCCAACGAGCCGGTAACCGAAGAGCGCAACCGCCGGCACCCGCGCCCACCCATTCCTCCAGCCCAGGGCCACCAGGAGTTCGAGCGCGAGGTAGTAGCTATCGAGCACCTTGTCGAGCTCGGCGTAGTGGTCGCCGAAGCCGCCCATGTCCAGGGCATCCGTGATGATGACGTCGCCGCCATCGAGCAGCATGGCGATGACGCCGCCGGCCACCCAGGAGCGCAGGATGAGCAGGGGCACGAAGAGGCGCAGCCCGATGACCACCGTCTCGCCGGTGGAGGCGTTCACGGCGCCAGCGGCATCGAGCAGCAGGAGTGCGCCGAAAACCAGCCCGGCCGCGGCTGCGAGTCCCACGACCAGCCGGGGGTTGAATCCATCGAGCGCCGGGATGTACGAGCGGTCCAGGTGTCCGTCCTGCTGAACGGCCGGGGCGCGGCCCATGATGCGCCCCATTGTCACCGCTCCGATGGCCCGGGCAAGTGGTGGAAGTAGCTTGTTGCGCGGGGAACGAGCGGCCCCGCGTGTGTGGCCCTCTGGCCGTCACGGGGCTGGCGCGCCGGGCGTACCATCGGGAGAGCGCCCGCCGCAACGGCCGGGACACCGCAATGAGGAGTGTGGCGTGACTGCAGAGACGCTGACCGTGATCGACAACCGCACGGGAGAACGCTACGAGGTCCCGATCCAGGATGGCACCGTCCGGGCGATGGACTTCCGCAAGATGCGGACCTCGCCCGATGACTTCGGCCTGATGGTGTACGACCCGGCGTTCACCAACACGGCGTCATGCCGGAGCGAGATCACGTTCATCGATGGCGATGCCGGCGTGCTCGAATACCGCGGCTACCCGATCGAGGAGCTCGCCGAGAAGAGCACCTACCTGGAGACCGCGTTCCTGATCATCCATGGGCACCTGCCAACGGCGGCGGAGCTGGCCGAGTGGACGCACAACATCACGTACCACACGTTCGTCCACGAAAACATCCGGCAGTTCATGGAAGGCTTCCGCTACGACGCGCACCCGATGGGGGTGCTCGTCAGTTCGCTGGCCGCGCTCTCCACCTTCTACCCGGATGCGAAGGACGTCGATAGCCCCGAATCGCGGGACCTCCAGACGTGGCGGCTCATCGCCAAGGTGCCGACGCTTGCCGCGTTCGCCCACCGCCACAGCCGCGGGCTGCCCTACATCTACCCGGATAACGAGCTCTCGTTCGTCGCGAACTTCGCCAGCATGCTCTGGCGAATGTCCGAAAGCCGCTACGTCGCGAGCGAAGTCATCGAGCGTGCGCTCAACGTCCTCTTCATCCTCCATGCCGACCACGAACAGAACTGCAGCGCCAACGCCATGCGGGCCGTTGGGAGCTCGCGGCCAGACCCGTTCGTCGCCACCGCGGCGGCCGCGGCCGCGCTCTACGGCCCGCTGCATGGCGGCGCCAACGAGGCGGTGTTGCGGATGCTCGCCGAGATCGGCGATGTGAAGGCGGTGCCCGGCTTCGTGAAGAGTGTGAAGGCCGGCGAGCGCAGGCTGATGGGCTTCGGCCACCGCGTCTACAAGAACTACGACCCCCGCGCCCGCATCATCAAGGCCACCGCCGATCAGGTGTTCGAGGTGACCGGGCGCAACCCGCTCCTCGATATCGCGCTCGAACTGGAGCGGATCGCGCTCGAAGATGACTACTTCATCGAGCGGAAGCTCTACCCCAACGTGGACTTCTATTCAGGGCTCATCTACCAGGCCCTCGGCTTCCCCGTCGAGATGTTCCCCGTGCTGTTCGCCATCCCCCGGACCGCGGGCTGGGTCGCCCAGTGGCGGGAGATGATCACCGACCCGGAGCAGAAGATCGCCCGCCCGCGCCAGGTGTATACCGGCGCCCGCGGCAAGTCCTACGTGGAGATGGAGAGGCGGTAGCCCGCCGGGAAAGCGGGCTACCGCCAAAGGAGAGGGCGTGGGACGGCCGTGGCCCGTCCCACGCGATTCGCATCAGGCGATGAAGAGCGGCGCCAGCACCAGGGTGATGGTGCTGAGCAGCTTCACCAGCACATGGAGGGCCGGGCCGGCCGTGTCCTTGAACGGGTCGCCAACGGTATCGCCGACCACGGCCGCGGCGTGGGCCTCGGAACCCTTGCCGATGACGTCGCCGTTCTGGGCGCGCATCCCGCCCGATTCGATGAACTTCTTGGCGTTGTCCCAGGCCCCTCCCGCGTTGTTCAGGTAGGTCGCCAGGAGGACGCCGCCGATGGTCCCGACCATGAGCAGGCCGGCAACCGATTCCCAGCCGGCGTTGCCGCCGATCGTGAAGCGGAAAACCACGCCAACCAGCACTGGCAGGCCAACCGCGAGGATGCCGGGCGCAACCATCTCCCGCAGGGCGGCCGAGGTGGTGATGTCGACCGCGCGGGTGTAATCGGGCCGCACCTCGCCGGTCATGATGCCCGGGTGTTCGCGGAACTGGCGGCGGACTTCGTTGATGATGCTCCCGGCCGCCCGTCCGACTGAGCGGATCGCCAGCGAGCTGAAGAGGAACGCCAGCATGACCCCGAGGAGGGCGCCGACGAAGACCTGCACCTTGCCCAGGTTGATGGGCATGATGCGGGGCAACGGCGCCGGGCTCGCCTGGAGGCCATCGGCCTGTTCCGGCGTGATCGAGCCGTCTTCGAGCTTGTGCCGCAGGAAGGCGGCCGTCTCATCGTCGTCCGCGACGAGCAGGGTCTCGATGTCACCCTCCTCGAACCCGCGCGACTCCAGGTCCTGGGCGTACGCGCTGATGGCCTCGGAAACCGCCTGCTCCGCTTCGTCGCCCTGGACAAGGCCGAGGTCGCGGACGCGCTCGGCATACGCTGGAGCGTCGCTGGCGGCCTGGCTGCCGAACTCCACGCGAACCTCGTCGAGATAGGCCGTGAAGAGCAGGAAGGCGGCAAGGGCCGCCGAACCGACCGCGTACCCCTTGGTGAGCGCCTTCGTGGTGTTCCCGACGGCGTCGAGCGCGTCGGTGATCTCGCGCGCCTCGGGGCGGGTGCCCTCCGCCATCTCCGTGATGCCACCGGCGTTGTCGGTGATGGGCCCGAAGGTGTCCATCGCCAGCACGTAGGCCGCCGACATGAGCATGCCCATGGTCGCCACCGCCGTACCGAACACGCCGGTCGAAATGCTGCTGACGTTTTCGAGGTCCGCCTGCTGGCCGAGGACGAACGACGCGACGAGCGCGATGCCCACCGTGATGGCGGTGACGGCCGTCGTTTCGAAGCCGACAGCGGTGCCGATGATCATGTTGGTGGCCGAGCCAGTCCGGCTCGCGTCGGCGATTTCGCGGACCGGCCGCCATGAGCCCGCCGTGTAGTACTGGGTGATGTAGACGAAGGCGATGCCGGTGGCGATGCCGACCAGTCCGCAGAAGAAGAACCAGTACCAGGCGTCATCGAGCATGGCCCGGGTGGCAATCGCCAGCCCGCCAATGGAAAGCGCGGTGATCACCCAGTAGCCGCCATTGAGCGCGCCCATCGGGTCCTTGATGCGTTTTGCCCAGAAGGGCACGGTGAACATGCCGAGGATTGTGGCGATCACGCCGAAGGAGCGGAGCACCAGCGGGAAGAGGATCCATTCGACACGGCCGGTCGCCGTGAAGATCGAGACGCCGAGGATCATCGCGCCAATGTTCTCGGCGCTCATCGATTCGAAGAGATCGGCGCCGCGGCCGGCGCAGTCACCGACGTTATCGCCAACCAGGTCGGCGACAACGGCGGCGTTCCGGGGGTCGTCCTCGGGGATGCCCGCCTCCACCTTGCCCACCAGGTCGGCGCCGACATCGGCGGCCTTGGTGTAGATGCCGCCGCCGAGCTGGGCGAAGAGCGCGACGAAGCTCGCCCCGAAGCCAAAGCCGACAATCAGGAACGGGGCGTCGTCGATCGGGTGGCCCAGCACCCGGCTGTAGATGGCGAAGATGCTCGACACGCCGATGAGGCTGAGCGCCACCACCAGAAATCCCGACACGGCGCCCCCGCGGAGGGAGGTATTGATCGCGTCGGCGAGACTGTGCTGGGCGGCGGCCGCGGTGCGCCCGTTGGCGCGGACGGCGATGGACATGCCGATGTAGCCGGAGATTCCGGAGGCCAGCGCGCCGGCGATGAAGGCGATGGCGGTCAGCGTGCCCGTTTCGGCGGATTCTTTAAAGATGCCGACGATCACCCCGACGACGGCGCTGGTGATGATGGCGAGGATGCCAATCGTGCGGTACTGGCGGTTGAGGAAGGCGTTCGCGCCTTCGAGGATGGTGCCGGCGACCGCCTGCATTTCGGGGGTGCCGCGGTCGCGCCGGAGCACGTCGTAGGCGAGCCAGGTGGCATAGAGGACGGCCAGTGCGCTGGCCAGCGGGATCATGATCTGTGCGAGAAGCACCTTTTTACTCCTGGGATTGAGGAAAGGCGCAGCCGCGGATGGCCACCGCCCGGGATGCCGGGCGCGTGCTTCACCGTGGAAGCGTGGGAATGGCTACGAAGGGAGGCGCCCGAGGATCGCCTTGAGGCGCTCCTCATCGGCCTGGAGCGATTTCCGCCACTCGAAGTTCTCGGTGTTGGAAATCTCCATCTTGAGGTTGCCCAGGTGCGATTCGAGGATGCGCCGCAGGAGGGCGATATCGGCGGAGTCAAGCTCAACCTGCACGATGCGCCTCCTGTGCCGGGTGTCCCTCCCCGGGCGGTGCCCCGGGGGGCGGCTGGCTGCTGGCTCGCGGTCGTTCGTTCTTCCTCCCGTGGAGGTGGTGCGACCGTATCAGCCAGCGGCGGGGCGAAAGAGCTGTTGCTATCACGAAGAACCCCTGCTTCTGGAGTGGGTCGCAGGGGGTGCTGCCCGCCGGTATGTGGAGCGGGCAGGTCGCGCGGTCAGAATCGCTACGGACGTGCGATTGCCTTTTCCCGGCCCCTCTGCGCTGGTGAAAAATGCTACCCATCCCCGGGGCCACAGCCAAGTTATGGTCGCCCCGAAGCTGCGTGGGGCCGCGGGCCCGGGCGTGCCTCAGCCGATCGCGGACTCAATCAGTTGCAGGAGCGCCGGCTCGCCCGCTTCCTCGAACCGGTAGCGCGCCCGGATGATGGGCTTGCTGGCGCCGGTCAGCTCGGCAAGGTCCAGCGGCGTCCCCGAAACCACGACCTCCGCCGGCGAGCGGTCGATCGTTTCCCTGAGCGCCGCCACCTGCTTTTCGTCGTACCCCACCGCCGGGAGCACCCTGCCGATGTGCGGGTACGCGGCGTAGACCTCCTGGAGCGACGGCGGGGCGCTTTCGCGCGGGTCGATAACCTCGGCGCCCGCTTCGAGCGCGGCGACATAACCGGCCCCATAGGGCATGCCGCCGTGGGTGATGGTCGGGCCATCATCGACCACCAGGACGCGCCTCCCGCGAACAGCCCCGGGATCATCGAGGCGGATGGGCAACGCGCCGTGGACGATGCGCGCGTGCGGATTGAGCCGCCTCGCCATACGCTCGGCCGTGGCCACCTGCTCGGGCGTGGCCGCGTTCACCTTGTTGATGACGATCACCCGGGACATACGCAACACCGCCTCGCCCGGGTGGTAGGCCTCGGCCTGCCCGGCGCGCAGCGCATCGAGCACGCCGATCTGCAGGTTTGCGTGGTAGAACGGGAAATCGTTGTTGCCGCCGTCCCAGACGATGACGTCCGACTCGGCTTCGGCCGCCCGCAGGATATCCCCGTAGTCGACACCTGCGAAGACGACGAGCCCGGCAGCGACGTGGTTCTCGTATTCCTCGCGCTCCTCGGCCGTGCATTGGGCGGCGGCAATTCGGCGCTGGAAGCGAAGCGCTGGAGGCGCTGCCGTTCGAGGTCGCCGTAGGGCATGGGGTGGCGG
>JBBIVC010000114.1:0-7119 GCA_037439905.1 Thermoflexus sp. | reverse complement strand
CGTCTGCACGGGCGCGAACCACACGTCGTGCGCGTCGAAAATCGGCCCCCACTCGCGCAACGGCCGCGTCCCGAGGATGCGGTCCAGGATCGCCACCAGGTCCGGCGCACTTGCCGCCCGCCCCGGGATGTTCACGAACCGCGGATCGTCGGCCAGCTCAGGCGGGTTACCGAGTGCGCGGAGGAAGTCCGGCCAGTGCCGGTCGCCCTGCAGCATCAGCAGCCAGAACCACCGCCCTTCGCTATCCCGGTAGGGGTTGATGAGCGGGTTGGGAGCGTGCCTCCGGTCGAACGGCGGCATCGATGGCAGGTTGGTCCGTAGCTGCGTGTTCGTGTCCCAACCCATCATGTATATCCCGATGCGCGTCAGCGACACGGCTACCTTCTGGCCCTCGCCCGTGCGCTCGCGGTGGAACAGCGCGGCCGCGACTGCCCCCGCCGCATTCGCACCGGTCATGTGGTCTCCCATCCCGCCTCGCTGGAGCGGCGGCTCTGCCCCCTCCGGGGTGAGCCCCGCCACCACACCGGCTCGCGCCCAGAACGCCCCCACGTCGTAGGCCGCCCGGTTCGCCTCCGGGCTCTCCGGCCCGTAGCCCGTCACCTGGCAGTAGATGAGCCGCGGGTTAGTATCCTTCAGCTGCTCATACGTCAGCCCATACTTCTCCAGCGCCCGCGGACGCATGTTCGTCACGAAGACGTCAGCCGAATCGATCAGGTCCCCGGCAATGTGCCGGCCGTCCTCCACTTCCAGGTTCAGCGCGATGCTGCGCTTGCCCCGGTTGTCGAGCTCGAATGGCGGGTTCATCGCCGCTCCGAACGCGGCCCCCAGCCCGCGGAATGGGTCGCCTTCCGGCGGCTCGATCTTGATGACGTCGGCTCCCCAATCCGCCAGGATCGCCGCGCACGATGGCCCCGCAACCCACACGCCCAGTTCCACCACCTTGATTCCCGAAAGCGGTCCAGCCATCGCGCCCTCCAGATCCTCTCTTGCGTGCCGGCGATTCTACCCGCCGGAGTCCGCACAAACATGCGATACCTCGAAACGCCCCGCCACCCTAGACTTTCCCGAAACCACCAACGGGAACTGCCCCATGGTCCTCAGCGACCGCACCATCCGCCGCGAAATTGAGGCCGGGAACATCGTCATCGACCCCCTGGGCCCCGGCGCCATTCAGCCCGCCAGCGTCGATCTCCGCCTCGGCCACCTCTTCCGCGTTTTCCGCAACTCCCAGATTCCCTATATCGATGTCAAAAAGGAGTACCCCGACCTCACCGAACTGGTGGAGATCGACGACGACCACCCCTTCATCCTCCACCCCGGCGAGTTCGCCCTCGCGGTCACCTACGAGCGGGTCAAGCTCCCCAACACCATCGTCGGCCGGCTCGAAGGCAAATCCTCCCTGGGCCGTCTTGGCCTCCTGATCCACTCCACTGCCGGCTACGTCGACCCCGGCTGGGATGGCGCCCTGACGCTCGAACTCTCCAACGTCGCCAACCTCCCGATCACGCTCTACCACCGCATGAAGGTCTCCCAGATCTCGTTCCTCCAGCTCACCGAGCCCGCCGAGAACCCCTACGGCTCGAAGGCCGCCGGCAGCAAGTACCAGCACCAGGTCGGCCCCACGCCCAGCAAGTACTACCTCAACTTCCGCGACGAATCCTAGGCGCGGACGTCAGCCGTTCGCGCCTCACCCCAACAGGTACGAGAGGTCGAAGCTCTGGCCCATCTCCGGCAGGTACGGCTCGATCGCGAACCGCTCCTTGATCGCCTTCGCCAGCGCCTTCGCTGCATCGGGTTCGCCATGCGTCATGAACATCGTTCCCGGCGGCTTTGGCGCCGTTCCCACCCACCGCAGGAGCTCATCCCGGTCGGCGTGCGCCGAAAGCCCTTCGATGCTCACCACACGGGCGCGCACCGGCACGTCCTCCCCGTACATGCGGATCGTTGGGGCGCCCATCAGCAGGTTCCGGCCCCGTGTGCCCGCCGCCTGGTAGCCCACCAGCGCGATCAGGTTCCGCGAATCGCGGACCAGGCGGTGCAGGTGGTGCACGGCGCGGCCCCCGGTCAGCATCCCGCTCGAGGCAATGATGATCCGCGGCCCTTCCATGTTGTTCAGCTTCTTCGAATCCTCGACCGACCGGTGGAACCGCACATTCCGCGGAAACAGCGATTCCGGCGTCGTGTGCGGAATCCGGTTGTCCAGGTACTCCGATTCCAGGTACTTGTTGTAGAGCGTCGTCACGTCCGTCGCCATCGGCGAGTCGATGTGGATCGGGATCTCCGGCAGCTTCCTCGTCTCGATCAGCTCCCGCAGGATGAGCGTGACCAGCTGCGCCCGCGCCACCGCGAACGACGGGATCAGGATGATTCCCTTGCGCGCGATGGGCTCCGCGAACGCCTCCCGGATCTGCTCGGCAAGTGGCCGGTGCTCGTGCAACCGGTCCCCATACGTCGATTCGAGAACGAGCGCGTCGCATTCGGGCAAAGGCTCGGGGTCGGTGTGCAACGGCTGGTGATACCGCCCGAGATCGCCGCTGAACACCAGCCGCGCCGAGTGGGCGCCGTTTTCGACATCGATCTGCACGAACGACGAGCCCAGGATGTGCCCGGCGTTCAGAAACCGCGCGGTGACGCCTGGCCCGAGTTCCAGCGGCTCGCGATAGTCCACCGTCTTCACCAGGCGCAGCGCGGCCAGCGCATCCTTCACCGTGTAGAGCGGGAGCGCCGGCTTGTGCTTGCTGTAGCCCTGCCGGTTCGCATACGCCGCGTCCTCCTCCTGGATCTCGGCCGCATCCAGCAGCAGGATGCGCACGACTTCCGCCGTGGCCGGCGTGCAGTACACCGGCCCCCGGTAACCCAGCTGCACCAGCCTTGGCAGGTATCCCGTGTGGTCGATGTGGGCGTGTGTCAGCAGGACCGCATCCGGCGTGTTCGGCCGGAATGGCGTCGGTTGCCAGTTCAGCAGCCGCAGCTCCTTCAGCCCCTGGAACATCCCGCAATCCACGAGCACCCGGGTGCTGCCGGCCGTCAACAGGTACTTCGAACCCGTGACGGTGCCCACTCCGCCATGGAACGCCAGCGAAAACTCCATCACTGCCGCCATGCCGGGCTGTCGCTGCCCCGCCGTTGCCACTCGAGCACCCACGGGTTGTGCGCCTTCTCGAAGGCCACCGTGGTCTCTTCCATGTGGCCCGGCAACACAATCGTCTCCTCGGGAAGTACCAGCAGCCGCTCGCAGATGCTGCGCATCTCCTGCTCCAGGCTGCCCCCGGGGAGATCCGTCCGCCCGATGGACCCGCGGAACAACGTGTCGCCGCTAAACAGCATCCCCTCTTCCGCGTAGTAGCTGACGCTCCCCGGCGTGTGCCCCGGCGTCGCGATCGTCCGCAGGCGGAGCCCGGCAACCTCCACGATGTCCCCGTCCTTCACGAACATGTCCGGATCAGGCGGCCCCTGCCCGATGTCCATGCCCATGCGCGCCGCCATCCCTCTCCAGCCGTTCCGCAACAGCTCCAGGTCGCCCTGGTGCAGCAGGAATTTCGCCCCCGTGGCGGCGTGCACCCCTGCCACCCCCATCACGTGGTCGATATGGGCGTGGGAGTTCGCGATGTACTTGATCCGCACGCCCATGTCGCGGGCCAGCGCCAGCACTTCGTCCGGCTGATCGCCCGGGTCGATGCAGATCGCCTCGCCGGTGCGCCGGTTGCCGATCACCCAGCAGTTCTCCTGGAACACCCCGACAACGATGCCCCGGACCATCAGCTCGTTCGCTACTTCCATGTCAACAAGCGTACAGGCACCGGCTTTCTCCGGCACGGTTCGGCTGTAGCGCCCCGCTCCGCTATAACCGCCCGGTGGATATCCCCCTGGCCGCGGCCATCATCGTGCTCGCTGCCATCGCCGCCTGCATCCAGGCCCTCTCCGGGTTCGGATTCTCGCTCTTCATCGTGCCCTTCCTCGCCATCCTCATCGGTCCGAAGGACACCGTTGTCCTGGCCAACCTCCTGAGCATGACCGTCAACGTCATCCAGTTTCCCCGCCTCCGCCACACCCTCGAACGCCGCACCGCAACGATCCTCACGGCAGGCTCCTTCGCCGGCATGCCCGCCGGCCTGGCCGTGCTGCTCCTCGTCAACCCCACCGCCCTCAAGATCATCATTGCCCTCGCGGTCATCCTCTTCACACTGCTCATCATGCGGGGCCTTCGCATCCACGGCGCTGGCACGCTCGGCGACCTCGCCACCGGGTTCGCCAGTGGCGTCCTCAATACCTCGACCTCGATGTCCGGGCCGCCAATCGTCCTCTACCTGCAGGGAAAGCGGCTTTCGCCCGCGGCCTTCCGCGGGACCATCAACGCCTTCTTCATGGTCACTTCCCTGGGGGCCGTCGTCCTGCTCCTGGCCTCGGGTTCAGTCAAGCCATGGATCGTTGGCGCCTTCGCCCTCGCCATGCCCGCCGCCGAGGCCGGCCGCATCCTCGGCAACCGCCTCTTCGACCGCATCGACGAGGTCCGCTTCCGCCGCCTCGTCTATGCCATCCTCCTCCTCAGCGCCACCGTCGCCCTCGCGAGCTCCCTGCCCCGCGGCTAGGCCCGGCCCCATCCCGGGGAATCCATGTCCGCTGGCAGGGCGCACTTCGCACGATGAACTTCGCACTTCCTGTACCCTACCGCCCCATGGAATGGCACGACACGCCCGAGCTGCCCACCCGGATTGATCTCCGCGATCCCGCCTTCAAGGCCAACCAGGCCCGCAACCTCGAACTCGTGGCCGATCTCCGTGCCCGCCTCGACCGCGTCGCCCGCGGCGGCGGCGATGAGTACGTGGCTCGCCATCGTGAACGCGGCAAGCTCCTCGCCCGCGAACGCATCCAGCGCCTGGTCGACCCCGCTACCACCTTCCTCGAACTCAGCCCCCTCGCCGCCGACGGAGTCTACGAAGACGATGTCCCCAGCGCCGGCATTGTCACCGGCATCGGCCTCGTCCATGGGCGCGAGTGCGTCGTCATCGCCAACGACGCAACAGTAAAAGGCGGAACCTACTACCCCCTCACCGTGAAGAAGCACCTCCGCGCCCAGGAGATCGCCGAGGAAAACCGGCTCCCCTGCATCTACCTGGTCGATTCGGGCGGCGCCTTCCTCCCCCTCCAGCACGACGTCTTCCCGGACAAAGGGCACTTCGGCCGCATCTTCTACAACCAGGCCCGCATGAGCGCGAAGGGCATCTACCAGGTCGCCGCCGTCATGGGTTCGTGCACCGCCGGCGGCGCTTACGTCCCCGCTATGAGCGATGAAACGGTCATCGTCCGCGGTACCGGCACCATCTTCCTCGGCGGGCCCCCGCTCGTGAAGGCAGCCACCGGCGAGGTCACCACCGCCGAGGAGCTCGGCGGCGCCGACGTCCATACCCGCATCAGTGGCGTCGCCGACCATTTCGCCGAAGACGACGCCGAAGCCCTCCGCATCGTCCGCAGCATCATCCAGAACATCCCTCGCTCCCGCTCCGCCCCCTGGGAAGTCACTCCGCCCGAAGAACCATTGCACGACCCGGCCGGCCTGTACGGCATCATCCCCTCCGACCTTCGCCAGTCCTACGACGTCCGGGAGGTCATCGCCCGCATCGTCGTTGGCTCTCGCTTCCACGAGTTCAAGGCGCGCTACGGCCCAACGCTGGTCTGCGGATTTGCCCGGATCACCGGCTTCCCCGTCGGGATCGTCGCCAACAATGGCATCCTCTTCAGCGAGTCCGCCCTCAAGGGCGCCCACTTCATCGAGCTCTGCGCCCAGCGCAATGTCCCGCTTGTCTTCCTCCAGAACATCACCGGGTTCATGGTTGGCCGCCAGTACGAAAACGCGGGCATTGCCAGGGATGGCGCCAAAATGGTCACCGCCGTCGCCTGCGCCAACGTGGCGAAGTTCACGGTCGTCATCGGCGGCAGTTTCGGCGCCGGCAACTACGCCATGTGCGGCCGTGCCTACGGCCCCCGGCAGCTCTGGATGTGGCCTAACGCCCGCATCAGCGTCATGGGTGGCGAACAGGCCGCGTCCGTCCTCCTCCAGGTCCGGCTTGACCGCGGCGAGTCCCTCTCGCCCGAGGAACAGGAGCGCTTCAAGGCGCCCACCATCGAGCGCTACGAAGCCGAGGGCTCTCCCTACTTCAGCACCGCCCGCCTCTGGGACGACGGCGTCATCGACCCCGTCGATACCCGCCGCGTCCTCTCCCTTGGCATCTCTGCTGCCCTCAACGCGCCCTTCGAGCCCACCGCCTGGGGCATCTTCCGAATGTGACGCGGATCCCGTTCAGGGCTCGCCCGCACCCTCCCGGTAAAGAAAACGTCCCGCGCTGCCGGAACTTTTCGCCCGCTCCAGCCGTTTGGTACCGCGAGGGGACCTTATTCACCTGGAGGTCTGCATGTCCGCGAGTTCGTTACTCAACCCGCGCAAACCACTGCTCTGGCTCGGATTGGCCGCGGGGGCGGCCGTCTTTTTCGCCTCGGGCGCACTGGCCGCACGCGCCGTCATCGATACCAGCGATGGCGATGGCGTTGGGCAGGCCGTCGCGACGGATGGCGGCTCCGGCGGCGGCACGCGTGATATCGCCGTCAGCCCTGGCGTCACCGTGCCCCGCTTTGGTCCCGGCGAACAGCCCTCGGCCATGCCAGCCAACGCCCCGGTTCCCGGGAAGGTGGGGGGACAAGGCGCCGCTGGCGCCGATGCCTCGCAATACTTCCCTGGCTGCCGGGCGCCGCTCCCTCCCGCCGTCATCTCCAACGGCGCGATCGACCCCACCAAGGCCGGGTTCACGCCCAACCTGCCCGGCGCAGGGTTCAGCCCGCTGAGCCTCTCGCTCTCGGTCTACACGGAATGCGATCAGAACGGAGCCCCGAAGCCGGGCGGCGAACTCGCCCTCGATAGCTCGTGGAAGCACGACGAGACCGGCATCGAGGCCTACATCACCCAGCGCAAGTCCGAAAAGCGCGTCGCCAGTGTCATCCGCGATGACATGGCGACCTTCTGGGCCAATGGCTACTTCTACAGCGTGAGCGTCAACCGCTACCACATCCTCCCGTACGCCTCGGAAGATCCCACCAGGTCCTCGATGCCCGCGCCCGATGGCGACC
>JBBIVC010000113.1:0-7129 GCA_037439905.1 Thermoflexus sp. | reverse complement strand
CGGCGATCTTGCGCAGGATACGGCGCATGATCTTGCCCGAGCGCGTCTTCGGCAGCCCCTCGACGAACTGGATCTTGTCGGGCGTGGCGATCGGGCTGATTTCGCGGCGGACCGCCTCTCGGAGTTCCTTCGCGAGCTCGGGTGAGCCCTTGTACCCGGCGTTCAGGTGGACATAGGCATAGACGGCTGTTCCCTTGACATCGTGGGGGTATCCCACGACGGCGGCCTCGGCGCATGCCGGGTGGCCGACCAGCGCGCCTTCGATCTCGGCGGTGCCCAGGCGGTGGCCGGCCACATTCAGCACGTCGTCCACCCGCCCGGTGATCCAGTAGTACCCGTCCTGGTCGCGGAGGCAGCCATCGCCGGTGAAGTACTTGCCCGGGTACATCGAGAGGTAGGTCTGGACGAAGCGCTCGTGGTCGCCGTACACGGTCCGCATCATCCCCGGCCACGAAGCCTTCATGCAGAGCCGGCCGGTGACGTTGTTCCCCGTCAGCTCTTCACCCGCCTCGTCGACCACGCAGGGCTGGACGCCGAAGAACGGGAGAGAGCCGGAACCCGGCTTCATGATCGTTGCGCCGGCAAGGCCCGTGATCATGTGGCCGCCGGTCTCCGTCTGCCAGTAGGTATCGACAATCGAGCAGCGGCCTTCGCCGACCACGTTGAAGTACCAGCGCCAGGCCTCGGGATTGATCGGCTCGCCCACGGAGCCGAGGACCCGCAGCGACTTCCGGCTGTAACGCTTCACGTGCTCGTCGCCTTCGCGGGCGATGGCGCGGATGGCAGTGGGAGCGGTGTAAAGAATCGTGATGCCCAGGCGGTCGACCATGTCCCAGTAGCGCCCTGCGTCGGGATAGGTGGGCACCGATTCGAACATGACCGATGTAGCGGCGTTGGCGAGCGGACCATAGACGATGTAGCTGTGGCCCGTGACCCAACCCACGTCGGCGGCGCAGCAGTAGATGTCGTCATCGCGAAGGTCGAACACGTAGCGGTGGCTGAGCATCACGTGGAGCAGGTAGCCGGCCTGGGTGTGGAGCACTCCCTTCGGCTTCCCGGTCGACCCTGACGTATAGAGGATGAAGAGCGGGTCCTCGCTCTCCATCGGCTCGGGCTCGGCCTCGGCGGGTTCGCCGGCGAGGGCATCGTGCCACCATTCGTCGCGGCCAGCCTCCATGTTCACCGGGTTGCCGGTGTGGCGGAAGACAATGGTGAACTCGATGGAGTGGCCCGGCTCCTTCAGCGCCTCGTCGACGTTCGCCTTGAGCGGCACCAGGCGGCCACCGCGGCGGCCTTCGTCCTGGGTGATGATGGCCTTGCAGGTCGAGTCATCGATGCGGTCGCGGATCGAGCGGGGGCTGAAGCCGCCGAAGATGACCGAGTGGATGGCGCCGATGCGAGCACAGGCCAGCATGGCCGCCGCGAGCTCGGGGACCATGCCCATATAGATAGCGACGCGGTCGCCCTTCTTCACGCCGCGCTTGCGCAGGGCGTTGGCCAGGCGACAGACCTCGGCGTGGAGATCACGGTAGGTCATGCTGCGATTGGTGCCGGGCTCGTCGCCCTCCATGATCAGGGCGGTCTTCTCGCCATGCGTCGCGAGGTGACGGTCGAGGCAATTGACGGAGACATTGAGCTTGCCGCCATCGAACCAGCGGACCCGGCCGGCATGGAGGTCTTCCTGGCAGACGGTGTGGAACGGAGCCATCCAGGTGAGATGCCTGTTCGCCATCTCGCTCCAGAAGGCATCGCGGTCGTCGATGCTGCGCCGGTAGAGCGCCTCGTATTCAGCCATGCTGGAGACGAGCGCGCCCTCGCTCACCCGCGCGGGGGGCGCATATTTCTCGTCCACGGGGAGTCCGACTTCAGCCATCTGCGATGCCTCCGGGAAAGCCGCCGCGAGGCGGCCTGTGGTGATCTCTGGTGCGGCATTCTACCGGCTGCAAGGCAAATTCAGCGTGGGCGCCAGCCGGTGAAGATCTCGCTGTGGCCCTCAGGCACCTCGCTGTGGACGAGCGGGACGGCGCCGGGCTCGAAACCGGCATCGCGTATCGCGCTGAGCCACGTCTCGCGGGGGAGCGCACCGTTGAGGTGCCGGTCGTACACCACGCGCGAGTCGCGGCCCACCTCGTGGAGGATGAACACGTAATCCACGAAGAAGGCGTGCGTCCCCGGCGGGCCGGGATACGTCCATTCAAGGTAGCGCAGGGCGCGGCCATCGCCGTCGTGGCCGCCATGGCCGGTTTCGTACACCAGGTTCTCGGCGGTGTGGTCCGGGCAGAACACGGCCACACCGCCGGGCAGGCAGTGCTCGAACGCAGTGGCCGTGAGCTGCCGGATGTCCTGTTCGGTGGTGAGGTAGGAGCACGCGTCGTGCGCGAAGACCGCTTCGAACTGGCGGCGAAGCCGCAACGACCGCATGTCGCCCTGCACGTGCGGGAGCTCCGGGTTGATCGTCCGGCTCAGCGCCAGCATCTCCGCCGAGAGGTCGCTGAGCACAACATCCGGGACGTGCGCCTTGTAGTGCGAAGCATTGTTGCCGCCGCCCGAGCCGAGCTCCAGCAGGCTTTCGGGCAGATGCCCGAGCACGTTTCGCATCACCTGCAGGTAGTAGGCCGCCTCTTCCGCGTAGTCCCCGGGCGCCGTGATGAGGTGGAACCACCCCGCCAGCTCGTGGTACATCAGCGGGTGCCCGATCATGGCACGCTCGGGTCGTAGGCATCGGCGATGTGACCACCGGCGAGCAGCGACTGGTACTCCTCCTCCGAGACCTTGAGCACCTCGCGGTACACGTACTCGTTGTGCTCGCCGAACATCACGGGCGGCTGATAGAACTCCACCGGCGTTTCCGGGAACTGCCAGAGCGGCCCGACGTATTCGTACGTACCGGAGGCCTTCTGCGTTTGCGTGCGGAAGAAGTTGCGAGCACGCAGGTGCGGGTCGTCGAACATCCGCGAGGCCTCGAGGACGGGCGTGGCGGCGATCCCCGCGGCCTGGAGCCGGTGCATGATTTCGTAATCGTCGTGCTCGATGGTGTACGCGGCGATGCGGGCGTCTATCTCGTCGTGGTTCGCCATCCGCCCCGCGTGCGTCGCGAAGCGCGGGTCGCGGGCCCATTCCGGGTCGCCGATGGCAGCGGCGAAGGCGCGCCACTCATCGTCGCCTTCGATGGAGATGGCGATCCAGTGGTCCTCCATGGTAGCCGCGGTGCCTGGCGATTTCGCCGGGTAGACGCCCTGGATAGCGCGGCCATGGACATCGCGGTTGGTGATGGCGCCCTGGATATTCCGGTTCAGGCTGTAGTCCATGATCGCCTGGGTGAACATCGCGGCGGCATTCTCCGCCTGCCCGATCTCGATAAGCTGGCCCTCGCCCGTCCGGTCGCGGTGCCAAAGCGCGGCCATGGCGGCGAAGGCGCCCTGGGCGCCGGCGAGGTAATCGCCGGAGTAGATGGCGGTGTTGGACGAGGGATCGGCGTCGCTATAGCCGCGAAGGAGGCTGTGCCCCATGACCGCCTCGAGGTGGACACCCAGCGCCCGGGCCTCGAAGTACGGGCCCGTGCTGCCGTAGGCGGGCACGCGGATGAAGATGATCTTCGGGTTGGCTTCCTTGAGCCATTCGTAGGTGATGCCCAGCTTCTCCATCGTCCCGGTGGCGTTGTTCTCGTAGACGATGTCGGAGACAGCGACCAGGCGGCGAAGGACATCAAGGCCCTCGGGCCGACGCAGGTCGACCGTGAAGCTCTTTTTGTTGCGGTAGAGGCTGACGAACGTCGGGCTGTAGTCCCAGGGGCGGTCCCCCACCTTGCCGCCGGGCACCCCACCGGACCAGGCGATGGCGTTGTCCGCCAGGATCTGAGGCGGCCGAGCCATCGCGCCGCGGGTCATCGGCTGGAAAACGAACGGGTTCTCGGGCTTGATCACCTCGGCGCCGAGGTCCCCCAGGAGCATGGTGCCAAAGGGGCCCGCCCAGACAACACAGAGGTCGATGACGCGGATGCCGTCGAGGGGCTTCGGGCTCATGCGGCACCTCCGGTGGCGGCTCCCACAGCCGCCGGGTCGAAGCCAACCTCGGCCAGGACCTCGGCCGTGTGCTGCCCGAGGAGTGGCGCCGCGCGGCGTAATTGCCAGCCCCCCTTCTCCATGATCAGGGGTCTCCCCGGCAGCGTGACCTCGCCCATCACCGGGTGGCTCGCGGTCGCCCAGAAGCCGCGTTCGCGGAAGTGCGGGTCGGTGAAGAGGTCCTCCATGGTGAACATGGGTCCACAGAGGACTCGCGCCCGGCGCGCCTCGGCCCAGATCTCCCGCTTGGTGCGCTCCAGGCACCAGACGATGAAGTTCGCGTTCCATTCCTCGATGACTGCGGGATTGAGGCGCTGGGCTGGATCGTTGTAGCGCGGGTCATCCATCCACTCCGGGTTGCCGACCATGTCGCGCACCCGGTCCGGGTAGAGGCCCGCATTGGTGAAGTCGACGTAGCCATCGGCACAGGGGTAGATGCCGCCGGGCATACCCCCGCCGTGGCTGGCGAGGCGCAGGGTCTTGCGGCCGCTGAACTGGTACGCGATGGCGGTCGCGTGGCGGCGATCAACGCCCCCGAAGTGCGTCTCGGCGAGCGAGACATCGACATGCTGGCCGATGCCGTGCCGCTTCGAGGCGAAGATGGCGCCCATCATCGCCACCGCGGCAGCCGCGCCGGATTCGAACAGGGCGGCGGTCCCGGCCATCTTCACCGGCTCGCGGTCCGTCTCCCCCATCGAATACATCTCGCCGGCGAAGGCGTAGAGCGTCAGGTCCGATAGCCGGTAATCGCGGTAGGGACCGGTCTGGCCGAAGTTCGAAATGGAAACGAGCGGGAGCGACGGGTTGATCGCTTTGAAGAAGTCGAAGCCGATACCCAGGCGTTCCAACGTACCCGGGGCGAAGCTTTCGACCACGAGGTCGGCCTTCCTCGCGATGGCGGCAAGCGCATCGCGGCCGGCGGACGTCTTCAGGTCGAGTACGACCGAGCGCTTGTTGGTGTTGATGAAGAAGAAGGTGCCGCTCTTTTCGGGATGCGGCTCGTTGCCCAGGAACGGGCCGAGCTGGCGGGCGATATCGCCGCCAGGCGGTTCGACCTTGATGACGTTGGCGCCAAAGTCGGCCAGGAGCTTCGTCGCGTACGGTCCGGCGATGTGATGGGTCAGGTCCAGGATGGTGAGATCGTCGAGCGCCTGCATATGCACCTCCGCGGGCCGTGGCAAGCGGCCCGAAAGTGTGGGCGGAACTCTAGCAGAGGAGAGCGCCCCCGTGCAGACGGGCGGTTTCCTTCGCCGCCCGGTAGAATCGCCCGCACAGCACACACGAGGTGGAGCATTGGCCGCTCGCTATGAGAACTGGCGCGACGACTACCAGTCCCGCTTGAAGACCCCCGAACAGGCAGTGGAGGCAATCAAGGAGGGGGACCTCGTCTCCATAACCATCCTTTGCCCCGCTCCCCTGGTCACGGCCTTCGTGGAACGGGCGAAGAAGCTCGGCCGGGTCGATTTCCGGACGCTGGCCCCCGGCAACCCCGAGCTCTTCAACCCCGAGGCGTTCAAGGGCGAGAAGGAGATCGAGATCTTCATCGGCGACGCGATGCGGCCGGCCCACGACGCCAAGATCGCCACGTATTTGCCCAACACGTTCATGCTCGGGATGAAGGCCTTCGATGCCGGGCGCGAGGAAGCGCGCATGCCCGACGTGTTCCTCACCCCCTGCAGCGCACCGAATGAGCAGGGCTACGTGCACTTCGGCCCGCACATGTGGCAGCGCAAGTCCTATGCCAGGCGCTGCAAGAAGACCATCGCCATCGTCGACCCGAACATGTCCCCGGTCTTCGGCGATGTCTGGATGCACGTCAGCGAAATCGACACCTTCATCGAAGGGGCGATCAAGCCGGTCGACATTCCCGCAATCGAGGAGCGCATCAACACCCTTTCGAACGAAGCCGACCGGCCAGCCCTCCTCGAGATCCTGAGGAAGGCGAGCCCCGAGCAGCTGGCCCTGGTCGAGTCGATGTTCCATGCTTTCCCGCCCGCGATGCTGGCCAATGCCCTCGGCGCGGTCGAGGTCGACCCGGCGGCCCAGGGCATCGCCGACAACCTCCGCCAGATCATTCGCGATGGCGATACCATCCAGGTCGGCGTTGGCCAGCCCAGTTCCCTGATGTTCCTGGCCGGCGCATTCGACGATGCGAAGCACCTCGGCGTGCACACCGAGCTGGGCTCGCCCGGGCTGGCGAAGCTCTGGCGCAAGGGCATCATCGATGGCTCCCGGAAGACGCTCTTCCCCGGGAAGGCCGTGGCGGTGGCATGGACCGGGTGCGATGGCGAGGACTACCAGATCATCGCGAACAATCCCGCGTTCGAGCTGCACATGCCGGAGAACATCCTCAACCCCGCCGTCATGTCCCAGAACCACCAGATGACCTCGATCAACAGCGCCATCGCGGTCGACCTCCTGGGCCAGATCGCGAGCGAGGACCGCTTCGGCGGTCACATGGTCAACGGCACGGGCGGCCAGCCCGATACGCACATCTCCGCGGCGCTCTGCAAGAACGGCCGCGCGATCACGGTGATGCGCTCCACGGCGATGGAAGGGACCATCTCCAAGGTCGTGGCAAAGCACGAAGCCGGCACGATGATCACCATCCCGCGCTACCTGGCCGACACCATCATCACGGAATACGGCGTTGCCCGGCTGCTCGATAAGAACCATCGGCAGCGCGCCAACGAGCTCATCTCGATCGCGCACCCGGACTTCCGCGCCGAGCTTCGCCGCGAGGCCGAGGAGCTCTGGGGCAAGCTCTGACGCTGCTGGTGCGAGGGAATGCTGCGAGGGGGCCCGGCGATTGCCGGGCTCCCTCCGTTCAGCCCTGGCCTTCTCCGCTTTCGACCACGCGCGCGCCGCGCAGGTTGAACGTGAGGCTTTCGCGGCTCGCAAGCAGGAGCGCGGCGCCGATCAGGCTCACCGGTACCACGTTCACCAGGTGAGCGAGGATGGCGAAGCTGAACGCCCGGCTTTCGGCGACCCCAAACGGCAGGAGCGAGGCCGTCGCCGCCAGGTGGAACACACCGATATAGCCGGGCGACGAGGGAATGAGCATGGAG
>JBBIVC010000112.1:0-7141 GCA_037439905.1 Thermoflexus sp. | reverse complement strand
AGGGCCAGCAGCTCCCATTCGTCGTTGGAGATGATGCCGAGCGAGTTGTTGAGCATCAGGAGGACGTTGGTGGCGACGATCGCGAAGCGCTTGTTGCCATCCTGGAATGGATGGTCCTGGATGAGAGCCCAGAACATGGATGCCGTAGCGTGAGCGTCCGAGTCGTAGTAATCGTGCTCAATAAGCGCGAGCGCCGCATCAAGCCGCCCCACGCCTTCGCTGCCCAGAAACGAGAACGCGGGCATCTGGTGCCCGCGTTCTCCATAAAGCTCGTCCGCGAGGCCCCAGACGAGGTCGAGGGCGTCGTCGAGGGAAAGCCGGTTCAGGCGTCTTCAAGCCTTTCGAGCGCGGGCCGGTAGAGCGCCACCACTGCCGCGGTCGCCTCGCGCAACAGACGCCTGCGCTGGGCGCTGTCCTCAGGGGAGAGTTCAATCTGCTTCCCATTCACAACGACCTTCATGCGCTCCTTGGGCTCTCGAACCGTCATGTCTCTACCTCTCCAGAAGCTAATCGTTGCACGGAGGCGCCAAGAAGTCACCACATGCCGGATGGAACTCCCTCATTTCCAGTTACGACTTCCCGGTGACGCCGGAAGAGGCTGATATCATCCCATGACTGGGATCAGTCTGATGACACACGGCCACCTCTTTCAGCGCCTCCTTCGAGGCATTCCCGCAAGCCTCATCGCGATTGCCATCCTTGCTCCCACCGCGGGCGCCGGCTGCGGCGATAGCGACCCTCCGGCGACGAGCACGCCATCCCCGGTGCCGGGCCATCCACTCTCGCAGCGCACCGGAAACGCCGGCGTGGACGCCGTCCTCGACGCCGTGACCAGTGGCGACAGCGCAGCGGTCCGCGGCCTGCTTGACTTCGTCGCACTCCCGTGCGCCTCAACGCAGATGCTCGGGGGCCCGCCGCCATGCCCGCCCGGGGCACCTGCCGGGACGCTCGTCGACACGTTCCCGATGGGCCAGGGGTGCGAGGGTAGCTACGTGAATGCCGCGTCGGCGGAGCAGGTCGCCGGCACCCTGCCCCCGGGGGCCCGGCTGTATGCCATATTCACCCAACAGCCAGCAGCCGGTGACCCGGAGAAGCTGGAGTTTCCGCGTGGGGCCGTCGTCATCGTGCTCACGTATCCATCGGGAGCAGCCGAACACCCGCTGGGGTCGCGCGCCATCCATGTCACCGATGGCCGGATCGTCACCATGACCGGCTGGTGCCTCGAAACGCCGGCCGATCGCGTCGCCGGCGTGGCACGGGACGCGTTTCTGCTCGCTCCGCCGTAGCGGGACCAGGGTCGAGAGCGTGGTGTTGTTACGCGGATGATCGCGCGAAACCAATCTCATAAAGACCCCAGCCGCGCGGGCTGGTACCTTCCGCCACATGCGCTACCGCCTCATCGCCATCGACCTCGACGGCACCCTCCTGAACACGCGCGGCGTGGTTTCCCCCGCTACCGGCGAAGCCCTCCAGCGCGCCGCCGCCGCCGGCATCCTCCTCGCCCCTGCCACCGCCCGCTGGTACCAGGCCGCCGTCCGCCCGTTCGAGGCGCTCGGCCTGCGGGTCGCTGCCATCGCCTCGGCCGGGGCCGATGTCCGGGGCGCGAACGGCGAAGTGCTCGCCCAGCGGCCCCTTCCCGCCGGCTTCGCTACCTTCGTGGCCGGCCTCTGCGACCGCGCGGGCTGGCCCGCCACCCTGGCCGTGCCGTCGAAGGCCTACCGCCGCGCGAACGAGCTCCCGCCCTGGGCCGCCAATGCCCCTGAGTGGCTCCAGCCCGTTACCCACCTGCGCGATGCCGACCTCTCGAACCTGCTGGCCGTGCTGGCGGAACCGGCCGCGGGTGACCCGTACCTGGCCGAGCTCGACGCGTGGAAGGGGCGCATTTCGATGCACGACGCCCTTGCCTTCAACGGTGATGGTATGGTCACGCTCACCGCGCCGGGCGTCGACAAGGGCTCCGGGCTGCTCGCGCTCTGCCGGTCGCTCGGCATCGACCCCGCCGAGGCCGTCGCCATCGGCGATAGCGAGGTCGACATCCCGATGTTCCCCATCGCTGGCCTCGCTGTCGCGGTCGAATCGGGCACCCCCGAGGCGCGCGCCGCCGCCCACCGCATCATCCCCTCGCCGGACGACGATGGCATCGCCGCGGTCATCGATGAGCTCCTCGGGGGCGCCTGAGCGCTATTTCGAGCGCAGCGCGAGCGTGACCACCTCGCGTTCGACCCCGCCAAGGCGGCGCTTGTACTCCTCTTCGCCCCGGAGGAAGTCGAACCGCTTCCTCCCGCGCTCGCAGGCGTCGCGGATCGCCCACGCCTTGCTCACCAGGCCAGCCGCCAGGTGCGCGAACGCCGGGTCGTAGCCGCTGTTGTACAGGTAGACCGTTTCCTCGTCCTCGAAGGCGAGCGTCATCGCGATCTCGGCGCCGTCGAGCGTCAGCGTTGAAAGCCGCAACATCCCGAGCGCCGAGAACGTCGCTGCCAGGTCGCGGAAGAACGCTTCCATCGATGGCGTCAGGAACTCGTCCTTGTCGCCCCGGCTGATGCGCATCAGTTCGAAAAAGCGGTCGAGTTTCGCCGCGATCCCTCCCGGCGTGTCCGCGCTCTCGAACCCGGCCTGCCCGGCCGCCTCCAGGTTGCGCATCTTCCGCCGCAGCTCGTGACGGTCCTTCTTCGAAAGCGCGGCCACGTACGCCTCGAAATCCCCCGGCAGGTCGACCCCCGGGCAGACCGCCTCGTGGCTGCGCTCCACGGTCCAGCCCAGCGTGCCGGCCCGTTCGAGCGCGCCGGTCATGGGCGCATCGGCGGGCAACCCCCAGAACGTGACCGCGGGCGTCAGGTCCTCGCGTAGCCATTCGAGGATGCCGGCCGCGACCGCGTCTTCCTCGCCGGGCAGGGCGAGCGGTCCCGCATAGTCGCGCACGTTGTGGTCGCCGAGCTCCCGCGCCATGTCGCGCTCCATATCGAACGCGGCGACACCGATGAGCTCCTCGTCGCGCCGGATGGAAAGGAACACCGGCGCGGCATCGCCGCCGAAGTTCCGCAACCAGACCGCATGCCACTGCGGGTGGAGGAACGGCGTCGCCCCCGGCACCCGCGCATGGAGCGCTGCCCACTCCGCTTCCAGCGTCGCAAACGCTTCCGAGGTAATCAGGGGAAGGCCAGGCACGCAGGGATTGTCGATTGCTGGCCGCCGGTTGTCGATCGCGCCCCTTACCGGTCCAGGGCAGCCCAGAGATCGGACTGCGGCACGCTGAAACCGGGCATCGCCGCCGTTTCGAGGGCATCGCCGGGCCCGAGCTGCACGCCATCGCGTTCCGCATCGAAGACTTCCACTACCCGGGCGTACGGGTCGATGAGCCAGCACGCGTCAACGCCATTCGACCGGAAGGCGCGGCACTTGCGGCGCAGCTCAGCCATCGTCTGCTCTTCTGAGCGGATCTCCACTGCGAGCGTGGGCATGCTCGTTTCACTCATGTCGCGGTCCGGCCCCCAGTACGCGGTGTCCGCCAGCCGGTAACCCGACCCATCGGGAAACCGTATACGCCGCTCGGGGCCCCCTCGGCCTCCATGGCCAAGGATGTAGCCAAAGATCAGGTAGTCGAAAAACATGACGAGCTGGGCGTGGAGGCTGTCGGGCATGGGTTTCTGCAGGACCAGTCCGTCGACGTATTCGAGGTACGGCTTCTCCTCGGGCAGCGCGAGGTACTCCGCTTCGGTCATGCGGCGGCCGTGGTGTCTCGATGTAGGGAGGCGCGGCGCGGGTGCCCCGGGACGTCGAATGGCCATATGGCCAGTATACGCCCGGTGGCCGAACCGGAGCCGCCAGTCATGGCGCTCGGATATCGCGCCGAACCGGAGCCGCGCCAGTCATGGCGCGGTGGGATGCCCGTCGCCCGGGCGTCGCCGCGCGTGAGCCTGCCCCGCCTCGGATATCGCGCCGAACCGGAGCCGCCAGTCATGGCGCGGTGGGATGCCTGTCGCCCGGGCGTCGCCGCGCGTGAGCCTGCCCGGTCCGCCACGCGGGGACGGCCGGCTCCTGCCCCCTACAGCGACCGCAGGAACTTCAACAACGCCGCGTTCACTTCCGCCGGGCGCTCCTGCTGAACCCAGTGGCCCGCGCCCGGCACGAGCACAAGGTCCTTCAGGTTCGGCACCCCGGACCGGATATTGGCCTCCGAGGCGAACCCGCGCACCGGATCCTTCTCCCCGGTGATGAACAGTGCCGGCACGGTGACCTTCGCGTTTCGCCACGCCCCCATCAGCTCCCACGTCCGGTCCATGTTCCGGTACCAGTTCAGCCCGCCCCGGAAGCCGGTTCGCTTGAACTCACCCACGAAGAAGTCCAGGTCGGCCTGCGAAAGCCACGCCGGCAGCCTCTCCGGGTCCACCATGCCATCGAGGAACTTCGCGCCGGCTGCCGGCCGCGGCGATAGCGCCTCCTGCGCGCGGGGCATATCGCCCGATGCCGAGTAGTACAGCTTGCGAATCGTCGTGTTCACGTCGGCCTCGAGCTCGGCTTCAGCCACCCCCGGTTCCTGGAAGTACAGGATGTAGAAGAAGTTGTCGCCGAAGACCATCCTCATCCCGGTGGTCGGCCGCACATCGCCGCGGGGGGTGTAGGGCACGCTCATGCCGACCACAGCCGGGAAGCGGTCGGGCCGAAGCAGGGCCGAATTCCACGCCACCGGCGCTCCCCAGTCGTGCCCGACGATGACCGCGGTCTCCTCACCGAGGGCGTCGAGCAACCCGACGATGTCGCCGACCATGTGGAGCTGGGTGTACTGGTCGATGGCCTCCGGCTTATCGGTCTGGCCGTAGCCGCGCTGGTCGGGCGCGACCGCGTGGTAGCCAGCCTCCGCGAGCGCCACGAGCTGGTGACGCCACGAATACCACGATTCGGGCCAGCCGTGGCAGAGCACGACCAGCGGCCCGCTCCCGGCCTCTGCGATGTGCATCTTGATCCCGTTCGTATCGATCGTGCGGTGGGTTATCTCAGTCATGTGGCAGTGGGCACCCCGTGCGAAATGAGAACGCGAGTGTGCACGCCCGCGCCCCGTTCCGCCACCCCCCGGGGTGCGGGAGGAACCGAGTCGCGCCGGTCATGGCGCGCTGGGATGTCGGTCGCCCGAACGCCGTTTCCCCCGGGCCGGGGCCCACGCCCCCACGACGCGGGACCAGGGATGACGGTCGAGGGCGGTCGTAGTGGTGGGCGAGAGGGTGGCGCTGGTGGGGGCCGAGTGCGTTTCTCCTCCCTCACGGTCGGGGCTCGCCGATCCGGGTGGGACCGAGTGGATGGGGTCGAGGAACCGGCAATCGAGAATCGACGATCGGGCGGTGGGCCGCGGCGGCGTCGGTCTTCCTACTTCGCCCGCGCAAGGTGGTCCCGCAGCGCTGCCGTTACCGCCTCCGGGTTCTCCAGCGGCGAGTGGTGTCCCGCCCCGGGAATGCGCACCAGCTTCGCGCCGGGGATCGCTTCGGCGATCGCCTCCGCGCGGTCGGGCGGGGTCGCCACGTCCAGCTCGCCCACAATCACCGTCGTCGGCACCGGGATGACCCCCAGCCGGTCGAGCACGCCCACCCGGTTCGTGACCGTCCGCAGCGCCCGCCCGGCAACCGCCTCCATGTTGTTCGCGGCGAGCTTTTCCACCACCGCTGCCTTGCGCGCCGGGTCCGAAAGGTACGGCGCCCCGAAGAGGATGTTCGCGACCGGTTCGGCCACGGCCTGCCAGCCCATCGCCAGCACCGCCTGCCCGAGTTGCCCGTAGGCGGCCACCTTCTCGGCCGTCTCGGGCTGCGCGTCCGTATCGAGCAGGGCCAGGCTCTTCACGCTGTGCGGGTGCTCCAGCGCCATGGGCATGGCGGTCATCCCGCCCATCGAAAGCCCAACGATGTGCGCGCCCGGGACGCCGATGGCGTGCAGGAACGCCGCCATGTAGTCGGCCAGGTCGAAGAACGAGTATTCGTGGTCGACGTCCGGTGTCTGCCCGTGGCCGATCAGGTCGACCGCGATGCAGCGGTAGCCGTCCTTGAGCGCGGCGACCTGGTGGTCCCAGAGCGTGTGGTCCCAGGTCAACCCGTGGATAAAGAGGACAGGGTCGCCCTGGCCCTCATCCGTATAGAAGAACGTCGCGTCACGGACGGACGCGGTCGGCATGGGTGCTCCTGGCGCGATGTGCGCAACCCGCCTGCGGGAGGGGTAGCATAGCCGAACTTCCTCCCGCGGAGGCCACCGTGAGCGTTATTGGTACCGACGAGATCGCAATCGACCAGCCCGAACACTACGACTGGCCCGCCCTGGTCGACGACCTGAACCGGCTGCTTCGCCTGAAGACCACGCCCATCGGCATGAAGATGTTCGCCACCAGGGCCGAAATGGAGGCGATCCCCCGCATCCGCCGCCCGAACGCCATCCACACCACCGACCAGGTCGTCGCCCAGGCCGCCCGCCTCGGCTGGACCGTCGGCATCACCGCCGAAGACCTCGTGGGCGCCCAGTGCAGCGCCGTCATCGGCCTCTCCCCGCGCGACGAGCGCTGGCTCTCGGGCAAGAACATGGCGGGCGTCTGGTTCGAGACGATCGAGGATTCGGCCGCCCACCAGGCCGCGATGGATGTGGTGGACTTCGGCCAGTACGAAGCCATGGCCGTCTCGCCGCTCACCTCGGGCCGGCTCGACCCCCCGGACATCTGCCTCATCTACGCCACCCCGGGGCAGATGATCATTTTCATCAACGGCCTCCAGTGGAGCGGCTACCGCAAGTTCGAATGGAGCGTGGTGGGCGAATCGGCCTGCGCCGACTCCTGGGGCCGCGCGCTCAAGACCGGCGAACCGAGCCTGGCCATTCCCTGCTTCGCGGAGCGCCGCTACGGCGGCGTCCTCGACGACGAGCTGCTGATGGCGCTGCCGCCGAAATACCTCCCGCGCGCCATCGCGGGAATGAAGCGGCTGGCGGCGAACGGCCTGCGATACCCCATCCCCCAGTACGGCATCCAGGGCGACGCCCGCGCCGGGCTGGCCGTCAGCTACGGGGGATAGGACGCCGCCGGCGGGAACCCGGGGCAGGCCAACTACAAACCTGGCCAGCACAGCGGCTTTACAGCGCCCGCCCGGCCGCCGATGCTATCCCCGGGAGAGAACATGGC
>JBBIVC010000111.1:0-7238 GCA_037439905.1 Thermoflexus sp. | reverse complement strand
GACGGCATCGATGAGCTTCCATGCGGGCGATTCGGGCGGGTTCTTGAATGTGGACCCCGCGTTGCGCCCTCGGGGCTGCGCTGCCAGCCGCTTCTCGTCGTACGACGCGGCCCGGGCGAGCAGCTCCTTTGCATCGCCCGGGGAGAGTTCGACTTCGACTTCCAGGACCGCCCTGCCAGCCAGCTGCCCCCGGGTGAAGGCGCTCCCCCGGTAGGCGAGTCCGAGGCTGGCGGCGTCGATCCAGTGGTCGCCATCCCCGGGCAGCTGCAGCCGCACGCGGCGGAGGACATCGGCGAGGCAGCCGCCGTAGGCGCCGGCGTTGTAGACGACCGCGCCGCCGAGGGTGCCCGGAATGCCGACCGCCCAGGCCAGGCCGTCCAGCCCGAGGCGGCACATCCTGCGGGCGAAGGCGGCGAAGCTGGCGCCACTTTCGACCCTGAACCTCAGCCCGGTGGAGTCGGCTTCCTCGGCGCGCGAACGGTTGTCGATCACCAGGCCCCGAATGCCGGCGTCGGCCACCAGGATGTTGCTTCCGCTCCCAAGCACGAAGACATCGACGTCCGCGTCGTGGGCAGCGTTCACCGCAGCGGCCAGCGAAGTGGCGGAACGAACGGTCAGGAAGAGGTCGGCAGGGCCGCCGATGCCGAACGTGGTGTGGCGGGCGAGGCTTTCGCCGCGGCGGAGCTCGCCGTGGGAAGCGAGCGACATGGCGAGGCTGTCGAGCGCGGTCATCGCAAGGCCTCCAGGAGCCGGGGGCCGACTTCGACGACATCGCCGGCGCCGATTGTGAAGACGACATCGCCCGGCCGGGCAAGGGCAGCCGCCTGGCGCGCCGCATCGTCGAAGTCGCGCGCGTAACTGGCGTGCGGGGCAGAAACGGCTCCCGCGAGATCGGCGGCGGAACGGCCCGGGAGCGGGGCTTCGCGGGCGGCATAGGTTTCGAGGACAATGAGCTCGTCGAGCCCGTCCCAGCAGCGCAGCCACTCGTCCCAGAGGTAGGCGATCCGTGAGTAGGTGTGCGGCTGGTAGATGCCGATGAGCCGGCGCCCCGGGAACGCCTTCCGGGCAGCGGCGATGGTGGCGCGGACCTCGGTTGGGTGGTGGGCATAGTCGTCCATCACCAGAACGCCACCGGCCTCGCCAACTCTTTCGAACCGGCGTTTCGCGCCATGGAAGTTGCGGACCGCGCTGGCGACCTGCTCAAACGGGACGCCCAGGTGGAGCGCAACCGCTGTGGCGGCGAGCGCGTTCCGCACGAAATGGATGCCCGGGACCATCGCATGGATGGAGCCCAGGGACGCCCCGCCACGGGTGACCACGAACCCGGCGCCATGTTCGGTCATCGAGATGTCGCGGGCCATCCAGAACCGTACGCCTTCGGTGCCATAGGTCTCGTGGCGCAGCGGGTCATCTCCCAGGACATCCGAGACGTAGCGAGCGCCGGGGTCATCGGCGCAGGCGAGCAGGATGCCTCCCGGGATCACTCTCCGTCCGAATTCGACGAAGGCCTCGCGGTAGGCCTCGGGGGTGCCGTAGTAGTCGAGATGGTCGGGTTCGACGTTGGTAATCACGGCGATGGCAGGCGCGTATTCGAGGAAGGCGCGCCTGTACTCATCGGCTTCGACGACGCAGACATCGCCCTCGCCCCAGGCCGCGTGTCCACCGAGGTCGGGGCTTTCGCCGCCGAGGATGTACATGGGCTTCCGGCCGGCACGAACGAGGATATAGGCGATGAGGCTGGAGGTGGTCGTCTTGCCGTGGGCGCCGGCGACCGCGACGACACGCTTGCCTTCCATCAGGCGTGCCACCATCTCGGCCCGGAGCAGGACCGGGACACCGCGGCGGTGCGCCTCGACGAGCTCGGGGTTGTCATCGTGGGCCGCGGCGGTGGTCACCACGAGGGCGGTATCCGCCGGGACATGTTCGGCGGCATGCCCCGTGAAGACCCGGGCCCCGGCTGCCTCGGCCTTCCGTGTGAGTTCCGAAGGGCGCAGGTCACTGCCGCTGACGGTGACGCCGCGAGCGCGCAGCAGCAGGGCGATGGCGGACATGTGCATGCCGCCAATCCCCACCAGGTGAACCGGGCCGCGGATTTGGGTCATGGGCGAGCGACCTCCATGACAACCCTGGCGATGGCGGCGGCGGCATCGGGACGAGCGAGCGCCCGCGCCGCGGCGCGCATCGCATCGCGCCGCCTGTCGTCTTCGAGCAACTCGACGATGCGCCCACCGAGGGCTCCCAGGTCCTCCTCTTCGAGGACGACTGCCGCGCCGTTTTCGGCGAGCCAGCGGGCGTTCTCTCGCTGGTGGCCACCGGCGAAGGTGCCCGGGATGAGCACGGAGGGCAGCGCCGCGGCGGGCACTTCACCCAGCACGGATGCGCCGGCGCGGAACACGCCGGCATCGGCCGCGAGCATCAGCAGGGGCAGGTCGGCACGGAACGCCGAGGGCTGGTAGCGCGCCTGGATTTCCGTGGGAAGCGTGTCGCGGACCTGCCGGGCGTCGTGGATGCCGGCTTCACCGGTGACGTGGACGACCGTTGCCTTGGGGCACAACGCAGGCAAGGCATCGAAGACCGCGCGGTTGATGACCCGCGCGCCCTGGGAGGCCCCGGCAACAACGACGACGCGCTCCCCGGGCTCGAAGCCCAGGCGGCCGCGCGCCTCATCGCGGCTGACGGCGAAGAAGACCTCGCGGACGGGGTACCCGGTCACCACCGTCTTCTTTGCCGGGAGGAATTCGAGCGCGGCTTCGGTGGTGGTTGTCATGCGCGTGGCGAGCATTTTCTCGGCCTGGACCGCCCAGCCGGGGTGGACATCCGGCAGATACACGACGAGCGGGCGGCGCAGAAGCCTGGCGGCGAGGCTGGCCGGGAAGCTGCCGTAGCCGCCGGTGCTGAACACGGCATCCGGCCGGAAGCGGCGGAGCTTCCGAATCGCGGCAACAACTCCCGCAAGCAGGCGCCAGGCACTCCTGGCAAGGCCGATTGGGCCACGGCCGCGCAGCCCTGCCGCCGGCACCACCTCGAATGGCACGCCGGCGGCTTCGACCAGGGGCCGCTCGCCCCGGTTTTCGGGCCCGAAGAAGCAGACCTCGACGGGCGACGGCGAGACGGCACGCACCGCTTCGAGCACCGCGAGTGCGGGGAAGATGTGGCCCCCTGTGCCGCCGCCGGTGAGTGCAAGCCTCATTCGGGCTGCTCCCGTTTCCGGACAACGCGTCGCGTGCGCACGGGGTGCTGGTCCATGTACCCGCCGCGGTCGTTTCCGTAGCGCGAAATGCTGATGAGGACACCCATGGCGAGGAGGACCGCCGCGAGCGCATTGCTCCCGTAGCTCAGGAACGGGAGGGGCACGCCAGTCAGCGGGATGACGCGGGTGATGCCGCCGATGTTCAGGAGCGCCTGCACGGTGATCCACGTGGTAATCCCGGTCGCGATGAGTTGTCCGAACTCGTCCCGGGCCCGCCTCGCCACCTGGAACCCGCGCACCATCAGGATCATGTAGAGCAGGACGATGGGGAGCGTGGCCAGCAGGCCCATCTCCTCGCCGATGATGGCGAACACGCCGTCGGTGTGACTTTCGGGGATGTAGAAGAACTTGGCGCGGCTCGCGCCCAGCCCGAGCCCGTGAATGCCACCATTGCCGATGGCGATCAGCGACTGCAGGGTCTGGAACCCGTTGCCCAGCGGGTCGGTCTCGGCATCGAAGAAGGCCGAGAGGCGGTCGGCGCGGTAGCCCGCGGCCGTGGCAAGCACCGCGATGGTCCCCAGGCCGGTGACGGCAAGCGCCAGCATCTGCAGGAACGATGCGCCGGCAACCCAGAACATGGTGACCGTGATGGCAAGGATGATGACCGTGGTGCCCAGGTTCGGCTGGAGCATGATGAGGACGCTGACGGCGCCGATGATGATGACGAACGGGACGAGCCCGTGTTCGAGCGAGCGGACGGAATCGCCCTTGGAGGCGAGCCAGGCGGCCAGGTAGATGATGACCGCGAGCTTGGCGAACTCAGCGGGCTGTACGGTCAGCTCGCCGACGCCGAGCCAGCGGCGCGCGCCGCCGCCCTCGACGCCGACGACCAGGACCGCCATGAGCGCGGCGATGGTGACCAGCATGATGGGCACGGCGAGCGGGCGCAGGCGCCGGTAGTCGGTCCGGGCAAGGCCGATGAGGAGGATGACGCCCATGGCGCCCCAGATGGCCTGCCGGACCACGAAGTAGTAGGGGTCGCCAAACTTCGCGAGCGCGATAACGAAGCTCGAACTGTAGACGGCGACCATGCCGGTGATGGTGAGGATGGTGGTCAGCGCGAGGAGGGCATAGTCGGGCCGCCCTGGCGTCCACTTCCCGGTTCCCTGTGCGGCGGCTATGGCGACACCTCCTGCGTGAAACCGGGGAGGTCCGCGACCAGCTGGCGGAACGCCTCGCCGCGGGCCTCGAAGTTCGGGTAGGCATCGAAGCTGGTGCCTGCCGGCGAGAGCAGAACCACATCACCGGGCTCGACGAGGCTGCGCGCCAGGGCGACCGCGTCTTCGAGCGTGGGCACCATGCGCGCATCGGCCACTGCGGTTTTCATCGCGTCGTGGAACAGGGGGCCGGCCTCGCCGAAACAGATGACGGCGCGGCAGCGTTCCCGCGCCAGCTCCTGCAGCTGGTCGAGGGGGAGGTTCTTCTCGCGCCCGCCGAGGAGGAGCACCACCGGCTCGGTGAAGGCACGGAGCCCGGCGATCGCGCGCTCGGGGCTGGTGGCAATGGAGTCGTTCACCCAGGTGGCGCCAGCCGCCCGGCCGACGACCTCGAGGCGATGGGCGACGCCCCGGAATCCGCGCACCCCGCGGCGCATGGCCTCGACCGGGAAGCCCGCCTCCGAAGCGATGGCGCAGGCCATGACGACGTTGGCCAGGTTGTGCCGCCCACGCAGCCGTACGTCGCTCTCCTGCAACACGACCGAGGCGCGGCCCCCGTGCCTGGCCACGACTTCCCCGTGCTCGAGCCAGGCCCCGTCGCCAACCACCTCCCCGGCGAGAGAGGTGCGCACCAGCTTGCCGGGGACCGAGGCCATGATCGCGCGGCTCGTCTGGTCGTCGGCGTTGAGCACGGCGACGTCGTCGGGGCCCTGGTGGGCGATGATGTTGCGCTTGAGGCCCACGTACTCATCCCAGCTGAACTGGTCGAGGTGGTTAGGAGTGATGTTGGTAATGGCGGCGATGGCCGGTGAGCGGCCGGTGTACTGCAGTTGGGTGTGGCTGATCTCGAGGATGACGTTGGTGCCGGGGGTGATCTCGTGGAGCCGCCCGAGGAGCGCTTCGCCGATGTTGCCGCCAACGATGAACGGCTGGCCGGATTCGGCGGCAATGGCTCCCACCAGGGCTGTGGTGGTGGATTTTCCACTCGAACCGGTGATCCCGATGACACGCCCGGGGCAGAGTTGCAGGAAGAGCCGCATTTGCGAGGTGATGGGTACGCCGAGTTCGCGGGCGCGAGCCAGTGCCGGGTTGTAGCGCAGGATGGACTGCGAGACCGCGACCAGGTCGTAGCCCGCGGGGTCGAGCAGGGGCTGGCCGGTGACCACGCGCTCGACGCCGTCGGGAGGGGTGGCGCCGGCGGCGGCGAGCGCGGCATCGGTGCGGGTATCGCTGACGGTGACAGCGGCGCCGTGGGCGATCATCCAGCGGGCGAGGTCGCGGCCTTCGATGCCGAGGGAATAGACGAGCACGCGCTTGCCCCGGACATCCACGGGAGCGGCCAGGAGCGAACCGTTTGCGGCGGTCATGAGTCTGGCACCTCCAGCGCGAGTGCAACGCCAGCCATGGCGGCCACGATGGAGATCAGCCAGAAGCGCGTGACGATTTGCGTCTCGGCCCAGCCGATGAGTTCGAGGTGGTGGTGGAAGGGGGCCCGCCGGAAGATGCGCTTGCCCCCGCTGAGCTTGTAGTAGCCAATCTGGAGGATGTTGCTGCCGGCCTCGATCACGAAGATGACGCCGATGATGGGCAGCAGCAGCCACTGGCCGGTCATCAGCGCGACGATGGCAAGGGACGAGCCCAGGGCGAGCGCGCCGGTATCGCCCATGAACACGCGAGCCGGGTGGGCGTTGTACCAGACGAAACCCAGGTTCGCCCCGGCGATGATGAAGGCGAAGGTGGCGACGAATTCCTGCCCCTGGATGAAACCGATGATCCCGTAGGCGATGAAGGCGATGAGCGTGGTGCCGCCGACCAGCCCGTCCAGGCCATCGCTGACCGCGACGGCACTGGTGGTCGCGACGATAATCACGGCCGCGAGGGGGATATAGGCCACTCCCAGCGCGTAGCTCCCCACGTAGGGGATGTTGATCGACTCGACCTCGATATAGCGGTAGAGCACGATGGCGGCCGCGAGGGCGAAGAGCGACGTGAAGGCGATCTTGAACCGCCAGGAGAGCCCCTTCTGGGAGCGGTACTGGAGGGTCCCCAGGTCATCAACGAACCCGGCGGCCATGGTGATCCCGATCATCCCGAGGGGGAGCAGGATCGACCGGTGGTTCCACCAATCGACCGCAACCGCCGTGACGACGAAGGTGGGGAGCCAGATCATGAATCCCCCGAACGTGGGTGTCCCGGCCTTCTTCTGGTGCTCGGGCAGGTGCTCGCTCACCTCCTTGCCAATCTTCTTGCGGCGGAGGTAGCGGACGATTGGTTCGCCCAGGGCGAGCGCGAGGAAAAACGTGGCGACGCCGGAAAAGAGGGCGTGAATCACCGGGCGCCCTCCAGCACGGGGATGACGGCTTCGAAGGCCTCGCCGCGGGACGCTTTGACCAGGACCGTGTCGCCTTCGCGAAGGAGGGCTGCAGCAGCAGCGGCAGCTTCATCGCGCGAGGGGAACCAGCGGACATCCGGGTGTCCCGCGGCGCGAGCGGCTTCGGCCAGCGCGCGGCAGGTTTCGCCCGAGCAAAAGAGCACATCGCACGAGGAGGCCGCAATTTCGCCGGCCTTGCGGTGTTCTTCAAGCTCGTGTTCTCCGAGTTCGGCCATGCGGCCCAGGAACGCGATGCGCCGCCCCGGTAGGCCGCGCAGCATGAGCAAGGCGCCGGCCAGCGACGCGGGGCTGGAGTTGTAGCGGTCGTCGATGATCGTGGCTCCAGAAGCCGCCTTCAGCACGCGAGCCCGGCCTTCAACCCTGGCGTGATAGACGGCAGAGGCTGCCCCGCGCAGGGTCAGGCCCAGGGCGATGGCGGCGGCCATGGCAGTGAGGACGG
>JBBIVC010000110.1:0-7292 GCA_037439905.1 Thermoflexus sp. | reverse complement strand
ACGCTCGTGGGGCTGCCCCTGAGCGGACCGCTCACCTCATCCTTCGGCGCGCGCGATATCCCTGAACACGCTGGCGGCCACACGGGCGCCGATATCGGCGCGCCCATGGGCACGCCGGTCCGCGCGCCCGCGCCGGGCATCGCCAGCCCGGGCGAGAACGCCGTCTTCGGCAGGCACGTGGTCCTCGAACACCGCGGCGGCTGGCAATCGCTCTATGCCCACCTGTCGCGGGTCGATGTCCGGCCAGGCGAGCCAGTACCGCGCGGCGGTCAGCTTGGCCTCGCCGGTTCGACCGGGCTGAGCACCGGGCCCCATCTCCACTGGGGCCTCGCCCGGCAAGGGAGCCCGCTGCTCGCCGGGCCGCACCTCCGCGACCCGCTGGCGTTCCTCTCGCTCGACCCGGATCCCCCGGATATCGAGCGGACGCTGGACGCCGTGGCGCACGCCATCTACGGGGCGCTGCAGGCGGCCGGCGCGGCCCTCGGCACGCAGGACGAGGCCGACTTCGCGCACTACCCGCCGGGCTCGCCAGGGCGGACCATCCTCGACATCCAGCGCGCGGCGAATCCCCTCATCGCCCGTTACGTGGCGCAGCGCGGATAGCGAAGCCCTTTCCTCTTTCGTCTTTCCTCTTTCCTCTTTCCTCTTTCCTCGTTCCTCTCTCCTCTTTCTCTTCCCTCTTCCCGCCGCCCGTGGCGGCGGTCTCTCCTCCCTCCTCCCTCCTCCCTCCGGTACGCTAGGGCTCCATGGAACCCGTCTCCCGCTACTTCACCTCTCAGCGGCTCGAACTGCACTACCTGGTCTGGGGCGATGAGGCGAAACCGCCCATCATCCTGGTCCACGGCACCCGCGACCACGCGCGCTCCTGGCAGCGGACCGCCGAGGCGCTTGCGGGCCGCTACTGCGTCTACGCGCCCGACCTGCGCGGGCACGGCGATTCCGCCTGGGCCATCGGCGGCAACTACTCGATCATCGACTACGTGCTCGACCTCCACGCCCTGGGCGAGGCCATCGGACGCGAGCCCTACACGATCATCGGGCACTCGCTCGGCGGCGGCGTCTCGCTCCAGTACGCGGGGACGTTCCCCGAGAAGGTCCAGAAGCTGGTGACGATCGAGGGCCTGGGCCGCATCTGGGAGCGCGAACGGCGCCCGGCCCACGAGCGGATGCGCGCCTGGATCGAGAGCATGCGGCGGCTCGAGAACCGCACGCTCCACGTCTACCCCACGATCGAGGATGCGACCGCGCGCATGCGCGAGGCCAACCGCCATCTCTCGCCCGGGCTCGCCCGCTTCCTCACCGAACATGGCGTGCGCCGGGCCGAGGGCGGCTTCACCTGGAAATTCGACAATTACACCCACGCCGGGTCGCCCTACGAGTTCAACATGGAAGATGCGCGCGACCTCTGGAACCAGATCACCTGCCCCATGCTCATCCTCTGGGGCAAGGAGAGCTGGGGCTCCCGCCCGGTGAAGATGGACCTCAGCGCCTTCCACAACTACCGGGCGATCGAAATCGACGACGCGGGCCACTGGCTCCACCACGACCAGTTCGAAACCTTCATGGGACACGTGAATGCCTTCCTCGATGCCTAGGCCCGCTCGCTGGGCCACCCTTGCACTCGCCGGCCTCATCGGGGCTGGTTTCGCCGCCTGCGGTGGCAGCGATGACGACGCCACCACCCCGGCCACCACCAGCCCCACTGCCAGCGCCACCAGCCCGGCCGGGGGGCCGAGCTCGGAGCACGGACAGCTCATCGCCCGCGCATCGGTCCCTCTCGACCTCGCCGATGGCACCGCCATCGGCCGTGCCGATGCCCCCGTCGTGGTCGAGGCGTTCGAGGATTTCGGGTGTCCCCACTGCCTCCAGTTCACCGCCACCATCGAGCCAAAGCTCTTCGAGGAGTACGTGGCCACCGGCAAGGTCCGCTTTGTCTACCGCTACTTCCCGCTCCAGCAGGTCACTGGCGCAGCCGCCATCGCCGCCCAGTGCGCCGCCGAACAGGACCGGTTCTGGGAGTTCCACAGGCTCCTCTTCATCGCCCAGGCCGAGGCCAACAACAAGTCCGGGCCGGGGCTGGGAGTCGCGTTCGCGCCCGCCAGCCTGCGCGGCATGGCCTCGGATGCCGGGCTCGATGCCACCGCCTTCGAGGCGTGCGTGGCCGGTGGATCCGCGCTGAACCGCGTCCAGGAAGACCTGCGGGCGGCGCAGGGGCTCGGCCTGCGCGGCACGCCGTCGTTCATCATCAACGGGGAGGTCCTCCCCGATAACCCCGCGACGTACAACGACTGGAAGAAGCTGCTCGACCGGCTCCTGAAGTAGCGGCCCGCTTGCCTTACCATCCGCCCATGCGGATCTGGTCCTGCATCGACGGGCAGTGGCGCGAGACCGACACGGAGAGCCCCGCTCCACGGTGGTACGACCTGGGGGGAGACGACCGCGAGCAGCTGAAGGAGTTCGGTGAGCGCTTCGGCCTCCACCCCCTCGCGATCGAGGACTGCCTGGCGCCCCACATCCACACGCCGAAGATCGACGACTTCGGCGAGTACCTGTTCGTGGTCGTCGCCGCGATGGTGCCCGCCGCCACGCAGCCCGAGATGGAAGAACTCGACCTGTTCCTCTCGGGCGATTTCCTCATCACCTTTCACGATGGCCCCCAGGCCCCGCCATCGATCGCCGCGGTCGCCAATGCCCTGGCCCAGGGCGTCACGGTGCGTCCCGGCCTCGACGGCCTGATGTACGAAATCATCGACCGGAGCGTCGATGCCATCCTTCCCCGCGTGAGCGCGATGAGCGAGGAGCTCGACGCAATCGAGGACCGCATTGTGACGGAGGGCGTGGCCGGCATGGACCACCACCGCGTCCTGGAGCTGCGATCCCTCGCCGGCCGCGTGCGCAGGCTCATCGTCCCCGAGCAGAACCTGATGCTGCGCCTTGCCCGCGGCGAATTCCGCCAGGTTCAGCCGGCGAACCAGGTGTACTACCGCGATATCTACGACCACCTGGTGCGGGTCGATATGGCGCTGGAAGAGCTGCGCGAAGACGCCGAGGTGGCGCTCAGCACCTACCTGAGCGCGCTCAACAACCGCATGAACGAGGTGATGAAGGTGCTCGCGGTGGTGGGCGCCCTGGCCCTGCCCGCGACGGTGATCACGGGCATCTTCGGCACGAACTTCGATGACATCCCCGGCCTGCACAGCAATTGGGGCTTCGCCGCGATGATGGCGGCAATGGGAGCGATCGCCGGCACGATGGCCTACATCTTCCACCGGCGCGGCTGGTTCTGATGTCCGCCCCCGGGACCAGGAGCCGGCGCGCCAACCTCGCGAGCGCCACATGGAGCTAGGCGGCGTTTCGTTCGACCAGGAGGGCTGGCGCCTGGCGGTCGCGCTCGGGATCGGCCTGCTGATGGGCGTGGAACGCGAGCGTCACAAGGGGACCGGCCCCGGCCGGGCGCCGGCCGGCATCCGCACGTTCGCCCTGGTTTCGCTCCTCGGCGGCATCTGCATGGTCATCGGCAACACGGCCGTCCTGGCGGTTGCGCTCGCCTTTGTCGCCGCCGCCATCCTCATCGCCTACGCGCTGGGCGACCGCGACGACCCCGGCCTGACATCGGAAGTGGCGCTGCTCACGGCATTCCTGCTGGGCGCGCTTGCCCAGCGCGAACCCGAGCTCGCGGCGGGCCTCGCCGTCACGGTCACCATCCTCCTGGCCATCCGGGCGCAGCTGCACCGGCTGGTTTCGCAGGTGCTCACCGAACAGGAGATCCACGATGGGCTGCTCTTCGCGGGCGCCGCGCTCGTGGTCCTCCCCCTGCTCCCCAGCGAGCGCGTCGGGCCGTACGGCGCCTTCGATCCGTATGCCCTGTGGCGCCTGGTGATCATCGTGATGGCCATCAGCGCGGCCGGGTACATCGCACAGCGGATGCTCGGTTCGCGCGTGGGTTTGCCGCTGGCCGGGTTCGCCGCGGGCTTCATTTCGAGCTCCGCCACCATCGGCAGCATGGGCGGCCGCGCCAGCCGCGAGCCGCGCCTGATGCGGCCCGCAGTCGCCGCCGCGGTCCTCTCGACCGTGGCGACGGTCGTCCAGATGGTGGTGGTCGTTGGCGCCACCAGCATGCCGGCGCTGCGCGAGATCGGCCCGGCGATGGTCCTCGCGGGGATCGCCGCAGCGGGGTATGGGGTCCTGTTCGCGCTGCGCGCCTTCCGCGAACCGGCCGGGGTCGAAGCGCCGGCAGGCCGCGCCTTCGAGCCGAAGACCGCGATCGTGTTCGCCGTGACCGTGACCGTCATCCTGCTGGTCTCGGCCGCGCTCAATGATTGGCTCGGCAACACGGGGCTCATCATCTCCACGGCGGTGGCCGGGTTCGCCGATACGCACTCCGCCGCTATCTCCGTCGCCTCCCTGGTGGCCGCCGGCAAGATTTCCGCGGGAGACGCTGTCATCCCGATCCTGGCGGGCCTTACCACCAATTCGGTCACCAAGGCGGTACTCGCGCTCACCTCGGGCGGGCGGCCGTTCGCGCGGGCTGTGTGGCCGGGCATCGTGCTGGTCGCCACCGCCGCCTGGGCCGGTGCTGCCCCTGGCCTCCGCTGGTGAGCCGCGGCAGGAAACACAACGAGGCACGGAGCGGGGGGTCTCCGTGCCTCGCGATGGAAAGAGGCCGGCGTGGCGCGCCGAGGGGACTTACGCCGCCAGCCGGTGCTCCTCGTTCGTGATGAAATCGGTGTCTTCGAGCCAGTTCTTGAAGGCCTTCGTGGCCCCGCAGCGCTTGCAGCGCCCGTTCGAAAGCGGCCCGGAGGCCTCCTCGATCACCCAGTGGTGGGCGTGGTCCTGCGCCTGGGGCGCGCTGGTGGTGATGTCGATGACCGCGGCTTCCATTTCATGTTCCTCCCTGCGGGCGGGGCCGGCGCCCCGCGCTCTGTTTCCTTGTTGAGCAGATAGTAGGCAGGCCCCCTGCGTCAGCCACCCATCTCGCGGATGAATCCGCGCTCACCCGAAAGGCGGAGCCCAATTCGGCCCGTGTGAAGCCCATCACAGTGCATGGGGCATGAGCACGCGCGGATCGACGGTTGGGCGGGAGCAGGTGGAGGCTTCTCCCCTGTCCCTCGCCCTCTATCGCGAACTGCGAATGCGCGACGGCCTGATCGCCAGCGTCACCCACATGGAGGCGTCCCGCGTCCAGCTCGCGATCGCCTGCTCTGCCTTGATCGGGTCGTAGTAGCGGCGCGCCAGCCGGCCGAGCAGGCCGACGGTCCCCTCATCCCCGATCGTAGCCGTGCCCTCGATCGTCACCCAGCGCTCCGGCACGCCCACCGGCTCCTCCACCGAAAGGGCCACGCGCGGGTCGATGGCGATCCACCGCGCCTTGGGCGACCTCCGCGAGGTGAACACGCGGGCAACCGTGCCATCCCATTCGAACCACACCGGCACGACGGTCGGCGCGCCACCCTCGCGGAGGTAGGCGAGCTTCGCGATGCGCGTCTCGCGGAGGAAGGCGTCGACTTCGCCGGGCGTCATCTCGGGCATGGCCCGCATTCTTCCACCTGGCGGCGAACGCACCACCACCCGGTCCCTTTCCTCTTTCCTCTTTCCTCTTTTCTTCTTTCTCTCTCTCCTCTCACCCACGCCGTCTTCGCGTACAATCCGGACGCTTACGTTCACGTCAGGAGGAAACCCCAATGGGAAAGCTTGATGGCAAGACGGTCATCGTCACCGGCGCCAGCCGCGGCATCGGCGCCGAGATCGCGCGGCTCTTCGCCGAGGAAGGCGGCCGGGTCGCCTGCGTTGCCCGCACACTGAAGGAAGGCGACCACGTCCTCGAAGGTTCGCTCGAACACACGGTGGGCACGATCAAGGCGGCCGGGGGCGAGGCCACGGCGATCACGGCCGACATTTCCGAGTACGACCAGTGCGTGCGCGCTGTCGAGGAGGCGCGGGCGAAGTACGGGCCCATCGACGTCCTGGTCAACAACGCCGCCCTCACCTACTTCATCCCGATCAAGGACTACCCGATCAGCAAGTGGCACCGCTCGATCGGCGTCAATTTCCATGCGCCGTTCTATTTCAGCCAGCTGGTGTTGCCGGACATGATCGCCCGCAAGTCTGGCTCGATCGTCAACATCTCCTCCGGCGCGGCGATCGGCCCGGGCCGGGGCCCGTACAAGGGCGACTTCAGCCGGGGCGGCACGCTCTATGGCGCGGAGAAGGCGGCGCTCGAACGCTTCACCCAGGGCCTCGCGTCCGAGGTCTACCAGGATGGCGTGAGCGTCACCTGCGTTTCGCCATCGCAGGTGGTGCCCACCCCGGGCACCGTCCACCACCACCTGGTCACCGGCATGGATGACCCTCGCGGCGAGCCGCCGATCCTGATGGCGAAGGCCGCCCTCCTGCTCGCCACGGAGCCGCTGGACAAGGTGACCGGCCGGGTCACGTACAGCCAGGAGATCCTCCAGGAATTCGGCTGGATCACCAACGGCAAGGGCACCGGCATCGACCGCAAGGGCTCGGGCTACAGCCAGATCTGAACGAGCCGGGAGCACGTTGAGCCCGATCGAGGGAGCCGCAAGGCTCCCTCTTTCCGTTCTCCCCGGCGGGGGGCGGTATCATGCCGCCACGCCACTGGAGGGTGCGCCATGCCCGGCGTCATCGCCCTGCTCGATCCGGCCACGACTGCTCGCGTCGAGTCCCTCTGGAACGAGATGGAGCAGCGCTTCGCCGTCCCGCGCGGCTTCCCCGGGGGCGTTCCCCACGTCACCTTCCACATCGGCGATTTCGACATCGAGCCGGGCGCCGCGGCAGTGGTCGAACGTGTGGCAGCCACCACCGCGCCGTTCACGCTCTCGAGCTCCGGGCTCGGCGTCTTTGGCGGCCCGGCCCCGGTCGTCTTCGTCATCGTCGCGCGGTCGCCGGCGGCGGCTGCCCTGGCCGAACGGCTCGACGGCGAGCTCCAGGCGGCTGGCTACCCACCCACCGCTGCGTACTATTCGGCCGGGCGCTGGGTTCCGCACATCACGCTCGCCCAGCAGAACCTCGATGGCGCCGACCTCGGGGCGCTCCTCGCCTGGCTCGCCCGCCGGCCGCTCGCCTGGGAGCTACCGATCACGTCGATTTCCATCGCGAAGGAGACGCCCACCGGCGCCGAGATCCTGGCCACCTACCCGCTCGCGGGCTGAGCGCTTCAGACGAGCGGCGCAAGCGCGCGCGGAAGCGTCAGCTGTTCCTCGCCAGCGAGCCCGTGGTCCTCCAAGGTCCAGGTGGCGCTCAATACCGCCTGCGCGAACGCCCAGCCG
>JBBIVC010000109.1:0-7420 GCA_037439905.1 Thermoflexus sp. | reverse complement strand
TGGTGATCTACACGTTCGAGACAGACGAGGAGGCGCTGGAAGCGCAGGCATAGCCGGTAGCGCCACGGGCACGGGGTGCGAGGCGCGAGGGCTACTCGACCAGCCCGGCGGACGCATCGATGACGTCGCCCAGGATCTTCGCGCGCGTTTCGCCATCCACGAACCCGGGCTTGTACCGGCTGGCGATCTGGTAGGGCACGAGGCGGACGGTGGCGAGCCGGGAGCCGTGGAAGGCCGCCTCGAGCAGGTAGCCCTGCGTGTGCTCGGGCGTGCGGTCCTGGTCGAAGATGAAGTTCCCCAGGGCGTAGGCGATGAAGGCGTTCCCGCGAAGCTCGATCGCCTGGACCCAGTGGGCCTGGTTGCCGACGACAAGGTCAGCCCCCGCGTCGACGGCGGCGCGGAGCGCCTTGATGCTGCGCGGGCTCGGTTCGTGGGTGTCCTCGTAGCCGCTCTGCACCTGGACGATGACCACATCCACCCCGGCCTTCAGCCTGCGGATGCGCTCCTCGAACCGGGAGAGCGCCAGGAGCTCCGCTGGCTTATAGAACGCAGGCTCGGCCGGGGGCGTCTCCTGCTCGTCCTCGTAGCTGTCGTCGAGCGGGGCGGTGCCGGGGGTGGTCTCCGTGGCCTGGAGGTGCTCGGCGGCAATGTCATCGAAGCCGAGCACGCCGATACGCAGGCCGTTGACCTCGAAGATGGCGGGCGCGAGGGCTTCCTCGAGGTTCGCGCCGCCGCCGACGGTCTTGATCCCGGCCTCGTCCAGGAGCTCGATGGTGCGGAGCATGGCCTCTGCGCCGCAGCCGCCACCGGCGCAATCGAAGATGTGGTTTGTCGCGATCGTGACGCCGTCGATCCCGGCGAGGGTAAGCGCCTCGATGACCTGTGGCGGGGAGGTCAGGTTCGGAAACTCCATCGGGATGCAGCGGTACGGTTCGGCGATATCCTGGATGCTGCCATCGAGCGAGCCGAGCGCCAGGCCGGCGGCGGCCAGGTACTCGCCGACGGGCCCTCGCAGGGCCGCGCCCCAGTCGCCGGTCGCCTCGATGGCAGCGAGGGCACAGCGCGACATCAGGATGTCGCCGGTCGCGACGACGGTCGTCACCTGCGGGAGTTTTGCGGCCAGCGCGGCGCGGACCTCGTCGATGCGCGCCTCGCCAGCCGGTGTGCGCGGTTCGGCGCGCCAGCGCTCGGCGAGCGGCCAGGCAGCCGGGTCGCCCCTGCCCCGGGCGATATCGGCGCCATCGATGGCGAGGGCGACCATGCCGGGCGAAAGCTCTTCGATCGGGACGATGGAGAGGATGCCGGAGTCGACAGTCATGGCCGCGCGGAGGGCGCTGTAGCTCTCGACCTGCGGAAACGTGGTGAAGGAGCCACCCGGGGATGGCGGGAGGAGCGCCTCGATGTAGGCGCGCACCGAATCGGCGCGGGCCAGGCGCACCTCGACCGGGCGTTCGAGGCCGCCCACCTCGCTCCAGTCGGTGATGGCGCCGGTGATGAGCGCGCCGAGCTGTTCCCGGGTGAGGCTATCGACGCCGGCACCCAGCGATGCGACCGGGACAAAGTAGCGCACCGGGACGCTTCCCACGCCATCGCCGCGGGCGAACTCGATATCCGGGGTGGCGCCGGCCCCGGCGGGGGAGAGCCCGAGGTTTTCGCCGCCCGGGGGGAGCGGCCCGGCGTAGGTCAGAGGCCCCGGGGTGGCCTGGGCCGTGGCGGTGGAGTCGAGGGACGGCGCGGGCTGGCGGGCCTGGCCATCGGAGATGGCATCGAGCAGGACGACCGCGAGCGCGATGAGGCTCCCGCAGAGGGCAACGATGGAGAGGACGAACGCGGGCAGCCAGGGATGTCGCGCCGGCGGCGGGGGCGGGGTGGCCATGGCGGCATGGTGGCTGCCGGCGCGGCGGGCGGTCAACGTCCAGCCAGGGATACGCCGTTGTTGTGCCGAAACCGCGAGGGTGGAGCCAGCGCCTAGCCTGCCTTGGCGTACCAGTTCTCGGGCGTGCCCGATGCGCTTTCGATGAACGAGAAGGCGCGATTGAGGACGCGCTCGATGCCACCGACGGCGGACTCGATGGCGGCAAGGTCGGGCGGGAGGGGCGCGAGCTCGCCGCCTTCGAGGTCGTAGCCGCAGTAGAGGCCGTAGTGGAGCATCAGCCGGTTCGCCTGGGCGACGACGCCGGGCAGCCCATCGGCGGGGGTGAGCGATTCATCATGGTGGCAGCGGACGGCATCGACGAGGTGGCCGGGGAACTTCCAGAGCTCGCCCAGGGCCTTGCCGACCTCGTCGTGGGCGTAGCCGGTCGTGGTGATTTCGGCGATGTGGAGGGGAGTTTCGCCCGAGCGGGCCATCGCGACCGCGGCGGCAAACTCGGCGGGCAACACCTGGCGGAGGACCAGGCGGCCGATATCGTGGAGGATGCCGGCGGTGAAGGCGTCTTCCGGCTTCACGGCGAAGCTCTTCTTGGCGAGGGCCTCGGCGGCAACAGCCACGGCGACGCTGTGGCCCCAGAAGAGGTCGAGGTCGAAGCCATCGTCCTGGCCGCGCTTGAAGGCGTTCATGAGGCTCGCGCCGACGGCGACCTGGCGGACCTGCTTGAAGCCGAGCATGACGACGGCTTCGCGGACTGTGCTGATGCGGCGGGCGAAGCCGTAGTAGGCGGAGTTGCTGATGCGGATGAGCTTGGCGGTGAGCGCCTGGTCGGTGGCGAGCACCTGGGCGAGGTCCATGGCGCTGGTGCGGTCATCTTCGGCCATGCTCATGACGCGTGCGGCAACGGCGGGGAGGGGCGGCAAGTCATCGATACGGCTGAGCAGAGCGTTGGCATCCTTACCCATCACGTGATGACTGTCGGCGGATTTGCCCGGGGGCTGAACGGACGGCGCACCACGTTCTGGAGAATCAGGGATAACCCGATGGCGGGCCGGCCCGGGGCGCCATCGGGCCGGGCGGCGGTACGGGGACGACCCTGTCGAGCCCATTCGGTAGACTGGCCCGGTGTTGAAGCCCTTGCTGCTGGGTCCGCGGGGCCGGGAACCGGGTGGCGCCTTCGTCCCCCGGCTGGATTCGCTCACCGGGCTGCGCTTCTTCGCGGCGTGGCTCGTGGTCCAGCACCATTTCACCAACTTCGCGCAGATCCCGGTCCTGCAACGGTACACGGGGTTTGGCGCGACGGGCGTGACCTTCTTCTTCGTGCTGAGCGGGTTCGTGCTGACGTGGTCGTTCGTGCCCACGGATACGGCGCCGCGGTTCTACTGGCGGCGGTTCGCGCGCATCTGGCCGCTGCACGCGGCAACCACCTTCATGGCGCTGCCGGTGTTCTATGCGTGGCGCGACGTGCCACTGGAATGGGGGCCGGTGCTCCTTTCGCTTGCGCTCCTGCACGCATGGGTGCCCTCGGCGGCAACGTATTTCGCGGGCAACCCGGCCTCATGGTCGCTTTCGTGCGAGATGTTCTTCTACGCCATCCACCCGCTGATGGTGCGACGGGTGCTGCGCCTGGGGGTTGGCGCGATCGGCGCGGGGATGCTGGTTGTTGCGGTGGCGACCGTGGCCGTGGCGGACCTGGCTATCGGATGGCCAGACCGCATCGCGGGATGGCTGCTGTACATCGCGCCGGTGTTCCGCGTTGGCGAGTTCCTGCTCGGGATGGCCCTTGCGGCGGCGCTCAAGCGCGGGGTGCGCATCCCTGCGCCCCTGCTCCCCGCGGCAGTGCTCACGGGGCTCTGGTTCATCTTCTTCTACGACGTTGCCCACCGGCTGCCCGGTCCGTTGCCGGTATGGGCCGCCGATGCGAGCTACGTGGTGCTGCCGGCGCTGTACGGGCTCGTCATCGTGGCGGCGGCCCAGCTGGACCTCGCCGGGGCGCCCTCCTTCCTGCGGCACCGCTGGATGGTGCGGCTCGGCGAATGGTCGTACGCGCTGTACCTGGTCCATGCGACGGTGATCTATGCGCTCATCGAGCTGATTGGCGCGAGGAGTTCGGTCACGTATGTGAACGCGGCCTGGCTGGCAGGGGTGAGCGTGGTGTGCATCGGGGTTTCGGCGGCGCTGTACCGGTTTTTCGAGCACCCGATCGAGGCCTGGCTGCGCGGGCTGCAGAAGCGCCGGGTAGCGCCAGTGGGGGCAGTGCCCGCGACCGATTGAGGTATCGCGTCGCACAGGGCCGGGCCAGCGTGGTGCGCTGGTGGGCGCGGGATGAGACGCGGACAGGCCGCCCGGTTGGGCGGCCTGTCGAATGTGAGGAGCCGGGCGGGGCAGGCTAGCTGACTCGCTCGAAGAGGGTGGCGATGCCCTGTCCGCCGCCGATGCAGAGGCTGACGATGCCGAAGCGGCCGCCGGTGCGCTCGAGCTCGTGCATGAGCTTGACGGTGAGGATGGCGCCGGTGGCGCCGACAGGGTGGCCGAGGGCGATGGCGCCGCCGTTGGGGTTCACCTTCTCCGGGTCGAGCGAGAGTTCGTTGGCGCAGGCGCAGGAGACGCTCGCGAACGCCTCGTTCAGCTCGATGCAGTCGATCTGGTCGAGGTTCATCCGGGCCTTTGCGAGGACCTTGCGGATGGCGGGGATGGGGCCGCTGCCCATGATGGCCGGGTCCACGCCGGCTTCGGCGCGGGCGACGATGCGGAGGCGGGGGGTGGCGCCGAGCTCGCGGGCCTTGCTGGCGCTCATGACGGTGACGGCGGCGGCGCCATCGTTGATGCCGCTGGCGTTGCCGGCAGTCACCATGCCGCCCTCCTTGAAGGCGGGCCGGAGCTTGGAAAGGGCCTCGACGGTGGTGGCGCGGGGGTACTCGTCGACGTCGAAGACCTTCTCTTCCCTGCCCACCTTGATGGTGAGCGGGGCGATCTGGTCCTTGAAGCGGCCAGCTTCGATGGCGGCGATGGCGCGGCGCTGGCTTTCGGCGGCGAATTCGTCCTGGGCAACGCGGCTGACCTCGAACTGCTCGGCGAGGTTCTCTGCGGTGATGCCCATGTGGTAGCCCTTAAACGGGTCGCTGAGCAGGTGGATGATGCCGTCCTCGATGCTGTCGTGGCCGAGGCGGTAGCCGGAGCGCGCCTTGCGCAGGTAGAAGGGCATGCGCGTCATGTTCTCGGCGCCGCCGGCGACGACGACATCGGCATCGCCGCTCTGGATGAGGCGCGAGGCGGTGTTGATGGCCTCGAGGCCGGAGCCGCAGATGCGGTTGACGTTCATGGCCGGGGTACCGATGGGGAGGCCGGCCTTGACGGTGGAATGGCGCGAGAGGTAGGCGTCTTCGGCGACCTGGCCGACGATGCCCATAACCACGTGGTCGACGTTTTCCGGGTCGATACCGGCCCGGGCGACGGCTTCGCGGATGACGTGGGCGCCGAGGTCGGAGGCGGGGACATCGGCGAGGGAGCCCTGGAACTTGCCGATGGCAGTCCGGACGCCGCTGGTAATAACGACATCTTCCATGGTTCAGTCCTGAGTGCGGAGTGCCGGGGTGCCGCCGACGACGCGGCCCGCGGGATGCACGGTTGGGCCATTGTACGAAGCCGGATATCGCGGTGCCAGCGATGGGTGCCGAGGGAGCCATAGGCGGGGGCTATGGGAGGTTGGGGTGGGTTACCGCTCCGGCTCGAGGGAGAGCGACCATGAGCCACGGATAATCCGCCCGCCAGAGCCGTGATAGAGCCGCACCGTCCCCTCCCAGTCGGCCGGACGGTACGGGAACCAGAAGGCCGTGGTGCCTGCGAAAACGGCGCCCCCCTGGTCCTTCCGGTACTCGCTGATCGACCCGGCCGGTACGACGACCGCCCCACCTGGCAGCACGGCGTGTACATTCTCGGCGGCTTCGAAATTGCCTGCGAGGTGGAAGGCTATCGCCTCGGTCGAACTCCCAACGCGTGTAATCCTCCCCAGCTCGACGAGGCGGACAGGGGACTTGCCTGGCTCCGGACCAAGGACGTCCCCCTGTCCACCTGCACAAGCAACTTGCCGCTGTCATCGGGCACCCCTCGTGAAAGCACCGAAGGCACGTTGATATCGGTAAACACGTCCGCCGGGCCCGAGGCGATAGTCCATGGGCCAAGGACGACGGCCGGCGAAGTCCCGAACGGGGTGGGAGGAAAGCCCAGCTCCAGCACCCTACCGTCTTCCATAGACCTGAGCACTCCGCCGGTAAGCCGGTCGCTGCCGGCAACCAGGACCGGCTCCGCCAACATCACCACCGGTTCTTCCGCAACTACCTCGACAGTGACGAGCGTCTCGCTGGACGACCGCACGGCGGAAAGGAGCCGCACTGATATCCCGCCCTCGGCCACGGACGACGTGTTCCGAGCCACGAGCCGCTCGATCCGTAGCGCTTCGTGCAACGAACCCGGGACTACCAATGGGAGGGTCCATTCGCCATTCACGCGGAGCGTTCGGCCGTCGTTGAACGCGAGGTCGACGCTACGAATGTGCACGGCTGGTGAAGCACCGGGGGCGACAGGTGCGAAGCGAAGGATGACAGGTCCCCCGCCACGGGGCCGCACCAGCATTCCGTCACCCGCGTCGATCGGAGTGAGCCCCGCACCCACTAGCCCTTCTGCAGGCACCGTTACGGTCGTGACACCAGGGAACCGGGCTTCGTCTTCGCCAGTGGCGACAAACTGCACCCAGGTCCCAGTTCCACTGAAGGTTGCCCCGGTGAGCTTGATGGTGATCCCCGCATCGGTGGCGGAAGCATCTTGCGCCGTTTGCAGCGGGCGCAGTACCGGGTCGGAGCTCGAACGGGCGAGCCACGAACCGCCGAGGAATATTGAAAGCCCGATGGCCCCGACAGTGGCCATCACGAGTAGCCTTCTGCGTACGCTGCTACCGCAGAGCCCTGTCATTCCGGGTTCCTCCGCTCAAAGGCCATGCCCTCGCGCGCCATGGAGACGTAGGCGCCGGCGCCGATGACGAGGTGGTCGAGCACTTCGATATCGAGCACCTTGCCCGCGGCGATGAGGCCTTTCGTGACGGCGATGTCCTGGGGGCTCGGGCGGGGATCGCCGGAGGGGTGGTTGTGCGCGATCACGACCGAGACGGCGTCGTGGATGATGGCTTCGCGGAACGCCTCGGCGGGGCGCACCGCGACCGAGTTCGCGGCGCCGCCGTTCGCCGGTGCGATGGCGCCGAGGAGCCGGCCCCGGGCATCGAGCGGGAGGACGTAGAACTCCTCGCGGCGGCGGCCAGCGAGCCGCGGCCCCAGGAGCCGGAAGACGGCATCGGGCCGCAGGAGGACGGGGCGATCGGTGGGGTCGACCTGCTGGGCGCGGCGGCCGAGCTCGATGGCGGCGGCGACCTGGGCGGCCTTGGCGGGGCCGAGCCCGCGGGCGCGCTGCAGCACCTTCGGGTCGGCCCGGACGAGGCCGGCGAGCCCGCCGAGCGAATCGAGCAGGCCGCGGGCCATATCGACCACGTTTTCGCCGGGC
>JBBIVC010000108.1:720-7448 GCA_037439905.1 Thermoflexus sp. | reverse complement strand
CTAGGCTGAATTGCTGAATGCTCGCCCACACACCACTGGATCTGGCCCGCGACGAACTGGCTGAGGCATTTTCCTCGGTCGCAGCGACACTCAGCGCGCCAGCCCTCGTGACCTTGCCCGTTCCGGCGGAGAGGCTTGAAGTGGTGAGCCGCGCGGGACTCGCGCGCCTGCTGAGGAAGGCCTCGATTGCCTGGCGGCCGCCCGGCGAGCCGACCATCGTCGCGGGCTTTGGGCAAGAGCTGGTGCTCAGGGGTCCGCGCGAAGCGACGATGCACGATGCAGCCAGGGCTGTCCGCGAGGCCGCTCGAATCGGCCACATCAGCCGGGTGACCGGACCGACGCAACCCTCGTTCTTCGGCGGCGGCCGGTTCGTCGCCGGGGGCAGCGTCCACGACCCTGCCTGGGACGCCTTCGGCGGGTGGACGTTCGTGCTCCCTCGCTTGCTCGTCGCGTGGAGCGCCGGGGCCGTCGAGGCCAGCGTCACCCTGCGGCTCGAACCGGGCGCGACCCGGCGCGAGGTCTCCGCGCGATTGGCCAGGACTCCCGGCAAACCCGGCCCCGCGCCACATGAACACACGAACTGGCCGATGGAGTCCGGCGGGAGAGACTGGTGCGCCACGGTGGCCGCCGCGATCGAAGAGATCGAGGCCGGCCGCTATCAGAAGGTCGTCCTGGCGCGCCCGGCCGATGTTCAGCGCGACGACGAGATCGATACCGGGGTCGTGCTCGAACGGCTTGCCTCCAGTTACGAACGCTGCTTCCTGTTCAAAATGACGGCGGGCGCCAGCGCGTGGCTGGGCGCGACGCCAGAACTCCTCTGCAAGGTACGCGGGGGCGGCGTCAGCACCGTCGCGCTCGCGGGCTCCGTCCCCCGCGGCGGCGACCCGGCAGCGGACGACGCCCTGGCCGCGCGGCTCCTCGCGGACGCGAAGGAACGCCACGAGCACGCCCTCGTTGTCCACGCCCTCCGGGAGGGGCTTGCGCCGTTCTGCAGCGAGCTCGATGTTCCCCATGAGCCCTCAATCCTGCGCGTCGCCAACATCCAGCACCTGCAGACCCCAATCACGGGCCGCCTGCTCCACGGCGAGGATGTGATGACCGTGGTGGCTGCCCTCCATCCATCGCCGGCCGTGGGCGGCTGGCCGCGGGACGAGGCGGTCGCAGCCATCGACCGGCTCGAAGGCATGGACCGCGGCTGGTATGCAGGCCCGATCGGCCGCGTGGGGCTCGATGGCGACGGCGAGTTTGCGGTCGGGTTGCGCTCGGGCCTGATTCGCGGCCCGGCAGCGAGGTTCTACGCCGGCGCGGGCATTGTCCATGGTTCGGACCCCGAGCGTGAGTTTGCCGAGACGGAAACCAAGTTCCGGCCCCTCCGGGAGGCCGTCGATGACGTCTGACGCGCCGCTCGCTGTCGAGGCTGCCTCGGCCGCGTTCGTCGACGCCCTCGCCGCCCACGGCGTCGAGCACGTGTGCATCACGCCGGGGTCGCGGTCGACACCCCTGACGGTTGCCTTTGCGTTGCAGCCGGCAATCCGCGCATGGCTGCACCTGGACGAGCGCGCGTCGGCGTTCTTCGCCCTCGGCATGGCAAAGGCGACGGGGCGGCCGGTCGCGCTCGTCTGCACGTCGGGCACGGCCGCGGCGAACTACTACCCGGCGGTGACCGAGGCTCACCTCTCTGGTGTCCCCCTCATTGTGTGCACCACCGACCGGCCCCCGCGCCTGCGCGAGGTCGGCGCCGAACAGACCATGCCCCAGGCCGGCATGTACGGGACGACGGTGCGTTTCGCCCAGGACCTGCCCACCCCGTACGGCGCGGCATTCGAACCCGGGTTTTTCGCGACGGTGGCGATGCGGGCGGTGCGCGAGTCGCTCGGGCCGTTCCCCGGGCCGGTCCACCTGAACTTCCCGTTTGAGGAACCACTCATCGGGCCCGGGGCGAGCCAACCGCGACCCGCGCCACCGCGGCACGCCATCGTCCCGGGCACCCCCGCGCCACTCACGCAGGACATCGACTTCGCCGCTGCCCTCGTGAGGTCCGCACGCCGCCCGCTCATCGTCGCCGGGCCTGAAGTCTCGCCGCAGGCTGCACCTCACGTCGCCCTGTTGGCATCAGCGCTGGGGGCCCCGATCCTGGCGGACCCGCTCAGCGGCCTCCGCACCGGGCCACACGACAGGACCCGCGTGCTGAGCGCCTACGATGCCGTGCTGCGCGACCGCCGCGCGCTCACCCATTGCGCCCCAGACGCGGTCATCCGCTTCGGCGGACGGCCAACGTCCAAGGCGTTGAACACGCTGCTCGACCAGGCCCGGGCAACCCAGGTCCTGTGCGAGCCCTGGGGCTCGTGGCGGGTGGGCTCGGTCGCCATGGATCATGTGTTGCCAGGCGACCCTGCCGTGAGCGCGGAGATGCTCGCCAGCGCCCTGCAGGGGTGCGTCAGCCCGGAAGCCGGCTGGTTCCAGGCCTGGAAGGACCGTGACGAGGCAGCATCGGCGGCCATGCGCGAGGCGGCGCTCGAGCCCGGTCCGCTCTTCGAAGGGCGCGTCTTCGTGGAACTCCAGGAGATCCTGCCGGCAGGAGCGACGGTGGTGGCCGGGAACAGCATGCCAGTTCGCGACCTCGACTCGTTCGTGGTCTCCGATGCGAAACCGCTGCGGTTCCTTTCGAACCGCGGGGCAAACGGCATCGACGGCGTGAATTCGACCGCGCTGGGTGTGGCCGCGACAAGCCCGGGCCCAACCGTCCTGGTGATCGGCGACCTTTCGTTCTACCACGATCTCACGGGGCTCTGGGCCGCCAGGCGGCACCAGCTCGACCTGACGGTTGTGCTCATCAACAACAACGGCGGGGGCATCTTCCACTACCTGCCACAGGCTGCGCATGAGGGCCTCTTCGAATCGTGGTTCGGCACGCCGCCGGACCTGGAATTCGAGCACGCCGTCCGGCTGTTCGGTGGTGAGTATCACCACAGCGGAGACTGGGCCGGCTTCCGCGCGCTGCTCGAGGCGCCCCCCAGGGGCCTGCGAGTCATTGAGGTGCGGACCGACCGGGCCGCAAACGCGGCCCGCCACCGCGAGGCATGGGAGCGCGCGGCGGCTGCGGCGTGGGGCCGGGCGGGGGTTGCGCATGCCACGGCTTGAGGTCGCGCCCGGATTCTCCCTCAACGTCGAAGTGGCGGGCGCAGGCCCGGCCATCGTGTTGCTTCACGGCTTCACCGGGTCTGCTGCCGGCTGGGGGCGGTTTGGCGAGCTGCTGCGGGAGCGGTTGACCACGATCGCGGTCGACATCGCCGGGCACGGGCGATCCGACAAGCCAGCGGAGATCGACCACTACCGGATGCCGCAAGTGGTGGCGGACATTGTGCGGGCAGTCGAGCTCGCCGGGTTCACGTGCCCCGCCTGGCTGGGATACTCGATGGGAGGCCGGACAGCCCTCCACGTCGCCGCCGCGTTCCCGGGGTCTGTCGGGCGCCTTGCGCTCATCGGCGCGTCGGCTGGAATCGCGGAGGCGGATGGAAGGGCGGCGCGGGTTGCCGATGATGAGCGGCTCGCCGAGCGCATCATTTCCGAGGGCGTGCCCGCGTTCGTCGACTACTGGGAGTCGATCCCACTGTTTGCATCGCAGCGGGACCTGCCCGAGGAAGTGCGCCAAGAGATCCGCGCTGGCAGGCTGGCGTGCGACCCCATCGGCCTGGCCAACAGCCTGCGGGGCATGGGTACCGGAGCACAGGAGCCGCTCCATGGCCGTCTCGGTGAGCTGGGCATGCCAGTCCTCGCGATGGCCGGGGAACGCGACACCCGTTACGTGGCTGTGGCGCAGGACCTGGCCGCCCGGCTGCCTCGCGGCCGTGCCTCCGTCGTGCCGGCGGCCGGACACGCCGCCCATATCGAAAATCCCGAATGGTGCGCCCGAGAGGTGATCACGTTCGTGCTAAACGCAAAAGGAGACCGCCCATGACGGCAATTCAGTGGCAGACTGCCGGGACTTACGACGACATCATCTTCCAGAAGGCCGAGGGCATCGCGCGAATCAGCATCAACCGGCCCGAAGTGCACAACGCCTTTCGCCCAAAGACCATCTTCGAGCTGATCGATGCCTTCCGGAATGCCAACGAGGACTCAACCATCGGGGTGGTGCTCTTCACTGGCGAAGGGGGCCGGGCGTTCTGCTCCGGGGGCGACCAGCGCGTCAGGGGGCACGGCGGCTACGTGGGCGAAGACAACATCCCGCGCCTCAACGTCATCGACCTGCACAAGCTGATTCGCTCCATGCCCAAGCCGGTCATTGCGCTGGTCGCCGGTTACGCGATCGGCGGTGGGCACGTGCTGCATGTCATCTGCGACCTGACCATCGCAGCGGAGAACGCCAGGTTCGGCCAGACCGGTCCCCGCGTGGGCAGCTTCGACGGTGGATTCGGCGCTTCGCAGCTCGCTCGCATCGTGGGCCAGAAGAAGGCGCGGGAAATCTGGTACCTCTGCCGCCAGTACGATGCGCGGGAGGCCGAGGCGATGGGGCTGGTGAACAAGGTCGTGCCAGTGGATCAGTTCGAAGCCGAAGGTGTGCAGTGGGCTCGGGAGATGCTTCAGCACAGCCCGATCGCGCTGCGCATGCTCAAGTCATCGTTCAATGCGGAACTCGACGGGCTCTCGGGCCTCACCGAGCTCGCGCACAACGCCAACATGCTCTTCTACATGACCGATGAGGCGAAGGAGGGCAGGGATGCGTTCCTCCAGCGGCGGCCCTCGCGCTACAGCGATACGTCGGCGTTCCCCCGCACCCCCTGAGCGCATGCTTCGTCTGCGCTGGCGGCAGGTCGCCGTACCCTTCCGGAACGTGGTCGCGAATGCGCAGGCGTCGTACCGGGTGCGCGAAAGTGTCCTTTTCGAGCTCGAAACCGCCGGCGGAATGCGCGGGATCGGCGAAGCGGCGCTCCCGGCGGGCTCGTCGTTTGCCAGGCACGGCGAATCGATCGAAGCGTTCATCACCGCCACGGCTTCCCGACTCCGAAGGGCGGACCCGGCGCAGGGCATGGCCCGGATCGCCTTCCCTCCGCAGACGCCGGGCAGCTGGAGCGCGGCACTGGTCTGCGGTGTCGAGACGGCACTCGCCGGCCTCGCCGCCCGGGCCGCCGGCGTGCCCCTCTACCATTGGCTCGCTACCCGTGAAGGCATTCCCGTCTTCAGCGGGGACGGCGAAGTTGAGGTGAACGGTCTCGTCGACCTGGTTGACCCCGCCTCGGCTGCGCGGGAGGCTGCCGGGCTGGTGGCACAAGGATTCCGAACCATCAAGCTGAAGGTCGGGGGGGACCCGATCGCCGCGCTCGCGACCGTGGCGGCCGTACGCGCGGCAGCCGGGCCGGGCGTCACGCTGCGCTGCGACGCGAACGGCTCATGGGCCTTCAGCGAGGCCCGCCAGTTCCTGGAAGGCTGCCAGCCGCACGCGGTGGCCCTATGCGAGGAGCCCCTCGCTGACCCCGGAGCGGGGTACTCGTCGCTCGCCGCCCTGCGCGAGTGGTCGCCCGTACCGCTGGCGCTGGACGAGTCGACCCGCACGGTCGCGGCGCTGGACCAGGCACTCGCAGCCGGAGCGGCGGACTTGCTCGTCGTTAAGCCGATGGCATCGGGCCTGGGGGAAGCCCTGGCGATGCTGGTACGGGCGAGGAAGGCCGGAATGCCGGTCATCGTCACGACCACGTTCGACCTGGCTCCGGGGACGGCCGTGGCCCTGCACGTCGCGGCCCTGGCCGGCAGCCCGCCTCCTGCCTGCGGGCTCGCCACTCTCGGCCTGGTCGAGAACCCGCTCGGTTCCGGCATCCCGCCTGTCGTCGAGGGCCGGATGCGTCTTCCCGAAGGGCCCGGCCTGGGCGTGGATCTCGACGCTGCCGCTGTTGACCGCTACGCGATCACCGGCTGGCACGAGGTGGAGCCATGAACGGGACGATGGTTGACTGGCTCGCCCACCGCGCGGATGGGCTGCCCGCGGCGGTGGCTCTCATCGACGACCTGGGGGAACACAGCTACGCGCAGCTCGACAGGCGGGTCGATAGCGTGGCTGGCGCGCTGTGGCAGCACGGCGTCCGGCGAGGTGACCGCGTCGCGATGCTGGCATGGAACGCGCCAGAAGTGATTGAGCTGATCCACGCAACGGCCCGGATCGGTGCTGTGCTCGTCCCGCTGAACGCGCGCCTTCGCGTTAGCGAGCTCGCCTTCCAGCTGCGGGACGCAGCTATTTCGCTGTTTGTCGCCGACACGGCGCTTGCGCGCACTGCGGGAGAGGCGGCGGCGGAAGCCGGCCTTCGCCCGCCGCTGGTGTTTCCACTCGGTACTTCGGCAACGGCGGAATTCGAGCCTGCCGGGCTGCACCAAGCCGACGACCCGTTCTGCATTATGTACACCTCTGGCACGACCGGGCTGCCCAAGGGCGTTGTCCTGACCTATGGGAACTTCTTCGCGAGCGCGGCAGGTTCCGCGTTCAACCTCGGCGTCCTCCCGGGCGACCGCTGGCTGGCGTGCCTCCCGCTGTTCCACGTCGGCGGTCTTTCCATCGTCATCAGGAGCGTGCTGTACGGGACCGCGGTGGTCCTTCACCGGCAGTTCGATGAGCGCGCGGTAAGCGCGTCGCTCCGCAACGACGGTGTAACGCACATCTCCGTTGTAGCGACCATGCTCCAGCGGCTGCTCGATGCCGAGCCGGCAGCACTCCTCGACAGTGGCCCGGACGCTGCGGA
>JBBIVC010000108.1:0-710 GCA_037439905.1 Thermoflexus sp. | reverse complement strand
CCCCGCGCCATGCCCGCCGGCGCTTCGCGTGGTGCTGGTGGGCGGCGGCCCGGTCCCGGAGCCGTTGCTGGAACGGGCGGCGGGGCTCGGGTATCCAGTGGTGCAGACGTATGGGCTAACCGAGACAGCGAGCCAGGTGGCCACGCTCGCGCCGGCCGATGCCATCGCCCGGCTCGGTTCGGCGGGAAAGCCACTGGTCACGACCCGGCTGCGCATTGATGCCCCGCCCGGCGAGGCAGGGGAGATCCTGGTCGCCGGGCCGGTCGTGACGCCGGGATACTTCCGCCGCCCTGACGCCACGGCCGCGGCCATCCGCGATGGGTGGCTGCACACGGGAGACATCGGCCGGCTTGACGAAGACGGCTACCTGTACGTGCTGGATAGGCGCGACGACCTGATTGTCAGCGGCGGCGAGAACGTGTACCCGGCCGAGGTGGAGGCGGTGATGTTGCGCTACCCGGGCGTGCGCGCGGCCGCCGTGGTCGGGCTGGCCGACCGAACCTGGGGACAGGTGGTAGCTGCGGCGGTCGTGGCCGACGGTGAGCTCGATTGCGAGCGACTCCGGGCCTGGATGCGCGACCAACTGGCCGGGTTCAAGGTCCCGGTCCGGATCGTCCGGGTCGACGCGCTGCCGATGACCGCCAGCGGCAAGGTGAGGCGCCGCGTGCTGCGCGAGGAACTGGAGCAGAGCACGTGAGCCAGCCGCCGCC
>JBBIVC010000107.1:0-7508 GCA_037439905.1 Thermoflexus sp. | reverse complement strand
CGCGGGCGTTGCCGAGCATGGTGCGCAGCGCGGGGCGGCGTTTGGCCCGGGCGTATTTCACCAGCGGGGCCATGATGGCGTTGTTGACGCTGCGGGGCCGGCGGGCGCGCACCTCGGCGAGGACTGCCGAGCGCGCCCAGCCGATCATCTCGCTATCGAGCCGGGCAAAGGAGTCGACCAGGCGCTGGTGCTGGTCGGGGGAGAGGGCGAGGTCGCCCTGGAGGGCATGGCGCGCCCAGGCCGCGTAGATGGACGCGCGCATGACGGCCTCCAGTTGACCGTGCGTCGAGGGATCGGCCAGGAGCGCGATGGCGGCAGGGCGCATGCCCAGGGTTTCGAGACGCGCGAGCACCGCGGCGATTTCGGTGGCGACCGGGAGGGCATCGATATCCAGGAGCAGGGCCGAAGCCCAGGCAGAGATTTCGCCGATGGGAGCCGCGGATGGGGCAGCCGGGCCGAAGGCATCGGCGGCGACGGCGAAGGCTCCCGCCAGGGCGGCTTCAGCGTCGCGGAGGGCAGCGGCGAGGCTCGCCTCGGTGTGGGTCTCGCGGTAGCCCGCGGCAAGGTATTGCTTCAGGTAGCGCCGGGAGGCGTAGAAGCCGGGGTCGAGGAAGCGCAGGAACGAGCCGGATTTCCTGCGATAGAGGGCGACGCCTTCCAGACGGGACGCAAGGTCGCCGACGGCTCCCGGCGTGAGGGCGGCCGGGGGAGGGAGGGTAGGCCCCAGGACGGGGCCTGCGACGGTCTCGATGCGCTCCCTAGTGGAGGCGAGCGTCTCGAGCGCGGCACGAAGCTTCGCCTGGCGGCCGGGGTCGAACGAAGTCCATCGGAGGGCCGACCAGGGGCCGGCCATGAGCGCAAGTCCGGCGGGCTTGCATGCGTCGAGGGACTTCCCCTCGTCGAGGACATCGTCGAGCCAGAATCGGCTGAGGCTGTCGATGGAGGGGATATCGGCGACATCGCGGCGGTCAGCCGCGAGCTGGATGGCGGTACCGATCACGTCGTAGGCAGAGGTCCAGCCGCCATCGCCGAGCGGCCGGGCGAGGGCTTCGGCGTAGGCGTTCAGGCGCTCGCGGATTTCGCCATAGCGCTGAGGGAGAGCGGCATCCGGCGGCGGGAGCGGAGAACCTGCATCGAGGGTGGCAACGATCTCCTTGATGACCTGGGCCTTGGCGTCGGCCCGGCTCCGGGCTCCGGCGTTCGCCGCGAGGTGGAGGCAGGCCTCTGCGAGGCCGGCCTTCGCGAGGTTTTCGAGGACGACCTCGCGGGCGACGCGCTTTTCGGCGACAAAGAGGACGCGACGGCCCTGGGCCAGGAGTTCAGCGATGATGTTGGTGATGGTCTGGCTCTTGCCGGTACCGGGTGGGCCTTCGATGACGAAGCTCTGGCCCGCGGCGGCCATGCCAACGGCCTCGAGCTGGTAGGCATCGGCATCGACGACGAGGCGGAGCGAGCCTGGCGGGTAGCGGAGGTCGAGCGGCCCGGAGGGTGGCTCGCCGGTGGGCTGCGGGAGTGGTTCGTCGCCGGCGAGGGCACGGAGGAGGGGGTGAGCCGCGAGCCGGTGGATGGACCGGTCGATCTCCTCGACCATCGCGAGCTTGGCGAAGGCGAAGACATCGACCACGGGGCCATCGCCTTCGACGAACCACCCGTCCTGCCTGGCGATGGCGCTGCGGACCGCATCGAGGAAGGCCGCCAGGGACGCGTGGATTGGCTCCCCTTCGGCATCTTCGAGCCCGGGCAGGGTCACGCCGTACTGTGCCTGGAGCAGGTAGGCGAGGGAGGGGTTGACCTCGGGCGGATCGTCGGCGGCTGCCTGGAGGATGAGCTCGCGATCCTGGCGGTTGTAGGCGAGGTCGACCGGGACGAGGACCAGGGGCGAGCGGAGCTGGTGGCCTTCGCTGTCCCTCCAGTTCAGCCAGCCAAGAGCGGCGAAGAGGACCTGGATTCCCTGTTCGCGGTCGGCGAGGCGGGCGCGCTCGATGAGGCGAGCGGCGGAGGCGAACGCCTCGACGGCCCGGGGGTCGGCGAAGGGCCGCGGCGCATCGGGGGCGAAGTTGCGGGCTTCCAGGGTGATGGCGCCCTCGTTAACGAGGAGGAGATCCCAGAGGTCGGCCGGGAGCGCCGGGACATCGAGGGTCGTTCGCGTTGGCCGGTAGTTGATGCCGCGGTTGCGCCGGGTGACGTCGAGGAGCTCGCGCTTCCAGCGTTCGGTCCGGAGGCGGAAGGCCTCGGAAAGCGGTGGTGCGGGTGCGGCGGACGGCCGTCGCGAGCCAAAATCGACGAGCAGGTCATCGGCCACGGTGAACGATTATAGGGCCGGTCAGCGGCGGGAGGCCCCTCAGGGGCCGCCTGGAGGGGGGAGATAGCGTTCCTCGGCGGGAGTGGGTGCTGCCGCCGCGCGCTCCTGCCACCAGAGCAGCATGCCGAGCGTGAAGGCGCCGAGGGAATCGGAGACGAGATCGTTGAAGGTGTCCCAGCGGCCCTGCGTGCGCGTGGTCTGGAACACGCGGTCGCCGAGGTACTCGTACACCTCCCAGGCGATGCCGGCGGCAATGCCAATCGCGACAGCGAGGTAGAGCCGTTCGACAGCGGGGCGGGTCGAGCGGCGGCGAGTGGCGAGGGCGTGGAAGACATCGTAGGCGGCGGCGGTGATTGCGGCGATGCCCATGAAGTGGGTGAGCTTGTCGTATTCATCGATGCGGGCGTAGAGGTTGCCATCGGTGCCGAGCACATCGGCGTAGCTGCAGACGATGGCGATGCCGTGGGTCAGGCCGGAGAGCCCGCCCTGGCGGGAGAACACGAGCTCGCCGGCGACAAGGAGCAGGATGGTGGCTCCGACCTGAAAGAAGAGGTATCCCCAGAAGTCGGTAAAGCCGGGTTCGAGGAGCTGGGCGACGCCGAGATACAGGAACAGGCCTCCGAGCGAGAGCACGGTGGCGCGAACCCGGCGGGCGCCGGCCGGTCCCGGCCTGTGTGCTTCGAGCCAGGCGCGCGCGCGGGCGGGGATGGTACGGAGGAGATCGCGGTGCCGGGAGGCGAGGGCCGGCAGCACGGCGATGATGGTGCCGATGACGCCATCGACCCAGTAGTGGTTGCCGGTGACGATGACGGTGGTCTCCATGGCAAGACCCGGCAGGAGGGCGGTGGCCCAGAAGCGCCGTCCGCGGTACGGGAGGGCGAGGATGTAGCCGGTTAGCGAGAGCCAGCCGACGTGGAGGCTCGGGATGGCCGCATACTCGTTGGCAAAGGCGTGCTCGCGGCCCAGGGCGACGACCGTGTCGTCGATGCCGAGTCCAGGCATGAGGCGGGGTGGGGCCGTGGGGAACGCCACGATGATCGCGATGGCGAAAACGGTGGAGAGCCCCAGGGCGTTGCGGTAGAGGCGGTAGCGTTCGGGGCTGGCGAAGTAGAGCCAGACGATGGTGGCCGCGACAACGGCGAGGAACCCGTGGGAGTAGAACGCGTTGAAGGCGTGCGTCAGCCAGTCGCTGCTGGTGAGGAGCGATTGGAGGTGAGGTTCGAAAAAGCTGCCGAGCGCGCGTTCGAAATCGACGACGCGTTCCGCGTTGCGCATGGCGGGGGCGGACTCGGCAACGACCTGGAAGCGGGCGAACTCGTAGGCGAGGAACCCCGCCATGACCAGGCCCAGCTGACGGGCGAAGGGAGCTACTCGGCCAGGGGCCGGAGGGTGGCGCAGGAGGAGCAGGCCGGCGGCCGCCAGCGCCATGGGGATGGAAGGGTGGCCCGTCTGGATGAACCCGGCGAGGCCGGAGGCGGCGACAAGGATAGCGGTCGCGCCGGAAGTCGCGCGGCGGAAGGCGACAAGCACCACGGCGAGGGAGGCGGCAAGCAACGCCGCCTCGAACGCATTGCCGGGCGCGTTGACCCGGAAGGCGTCGAAGAATTCGCTCACTGGTGACCTCCGGCCGGCGGGGATGGCCGGGCATTCGGAACCACCAGCATATCCGCTGCGGCGCGAGTTTCCATCACCTAAACGGATGAGATGGCCAGCCGCGAGTGGCCGTCAACACGCCGGAGAGCGGGCGGCATTCGCGATTCGCTATACTATCGGCCGAGGCCCCGGGAAAACCGGGCGGAAAGGGGCAATGCATGGCCGGACTCATCGTTCTTGGCGTGGTGGCGGTATTGGGGCTCATCTTGCTGTTCTCGGCGTTTTTCACGGTTGAGCAGCAGACCGCGGCGCTTGTCGAGCGGTTTGGGAAGTTCAACCGGGTGGCGCGCCCGGGCCTGAACGTGAAGGTGCCGATCATCGACCGGGTGGCCGGGCGGGTGAACCTCCGCGTTCAGCAGCTCGACGTGAGCGTGGAGACGAAGACGCTGGACAACGTGTTCGTGCACACGATCGTGGCGGTGCAGTACATGGTCATCCCGGACCGCGTGTATGACGCCTTTTACCGGCTGGACCAGCCGACGGTGCAGATCACGGCGTACGTGTTCGACACGGTGCGGGCGCGGGTGCCGAAGATGGAGCTCGACGACGTGTTCGAGCGGAAAGACGAAATCGCGGTGGCGGTGAAGCAGGAGCTCTCGGGCGAGATGCACGAGTTTGGCTACCAGATCGTCCAGGCGCTGGTGACGGACATCGACCCGGACCGGAAGGTGAAGGAATCGATGAACGAGATCAACGCGGCGAAGCGGCTGCGGGAAGCGGCCCAGGAACGCGGCGAGGCCGACAAGATCCTGAAGGTGAAGGCGGCGGAAGCCGAAGCCGAAAGCAAGGCGCTCCAGGGCCAGGGCATCGCGAACCAGCGGCGAGCGATCATCGACGGGCTGCGGGAATCGGTCGACCAGTTCGCACAGAGCATCTCGGGGACGACGCCGGAGAGCATCATGCAGCTGGTGTTGATGACGCAGCACTACGACACGGTGAAGGAGATCGGGGCCTCGTCGCGGGCGAACACGATCTTCGTCCCGTACTCGCCGGGCGGGATGGCCGACCTGGCGGCGCAGATGCGCGACGCGCTCATCGGGGCGAACGCGGCGACCCAGCACATCGACGTGGACGCTGCGCGGGACTCGTAGTCAGCGCTGGCGTTCGGCGGACGGGATTTCGCCTTCCCAGCCGGCATCGCGGAGCATGCGCTCGATGAGCTGCGTCTTGCCTCGCTGGTAGGCGGGGCGGTCGTTCGCGTGCCTTGCGGCGAGGGCGAGCTTGAGCGTCGCGTAGCTGTCGCGGGCGGCGAGGTTCGCGCGCAGGTGGTCGCGGAGGAGCCGGTGCTTGCGGGCTTCGAGGCTGGCGTTTTCGAGGGCGTGGAGGTGGTGAGTCACGGCGCCGGCCGCGTCTTCGCGGATGAAGTAGTGGCGGCGCGGGATGCCGTTCTCGCCGCAGTACCAGTAGCCGAGCTCCTCGACCTGGCGGACGAGCGGGCGGACGGCGTCGAAGTCATCGACCACGAGCATCATGTCGATGATGGGCTTGGCCGCGAGGCCGGGAACCGCGGTGCTGCCGATGTGCTCGATGTCGAGGATCGCCGGGCCAAGTGACTCGCGGAGGCGCGCAGCCTCGCGTCCGAACGCAGCTGGCCAGGCAGGGTCATACGGCACGACTTCGACTGCATCCAGGGGGAGGCCGGCCATGGCCCGGTAGATGGGGCGGATGACCGCCGTCTTGCCCCCGGTGTAGAGGAGGATGTCCCCCGGATAGCGGGCGGCGAGTTCGCGCTTTGCCGTGGCGTAGGCATCGCGGGCCGCGGGGTTGCTGCGGAGGTAATCGCGGAAGGCCAGCAGGCGGGAAGCGTCGGGGTGGCCTTCCGGGTACATGTGGAGGTGGAAGAGGTCGAGCTCTCCGGGGACCGGTGAAGGGAGATCGAAATACCGGCGGCCGGGAATGCCAGCGCCACCGTGGTACACGTAGCCCAGCGAGCGGAGGGGGCCGATCAGCGTCTCGCCGGACGCGAAGTCCGGGACGAACATGAGCATGTCGATGATTGGTTTGGCGGGGAGACCGGGGACCGCGGTGCTGCCGACGTGCTCGATGCGGAGGGAGCCAGCGCCGAGGGCGGCACGGATACGGGCGGCTTCGGCGGCGAAGCGCCCGGGCCAGGCGCGGTCGGGATCAACGACACGGAGCCGCTTGGACACGCGGGCCTCCAGCCCATGGCGGGTCGAACGGGGTCAGTGGGCGGGGGCGTGCCCTGCGGAGTGGTTGTCGTGGGCGTCGCCGTGGCCACCGGCATCGGAGGGGAGGTCACGCGAGCGCATGATGCTGATAGGGGCTACCCAGGAGGGGTTTTCGGGAAAGCCGCCGACCTGGCGCTTGAAGAGGTACAGCGTGCCCATGACGACAGCGCCGATAGCGACGCCGGCGAGCGACCAGAGGGCAGCCGGGACGACGTCGGTCCCCTCCGCGGCAGAGGTAGTCGTGTGGCCGCCCTCGTCATCCGCGAAAGCAGGGGCGACAAGCGCGAGCGCCGCGAACGCGAGGGCGGAAGTGAGGGCCAGGCGGAGGATGAGCGTCTTCATACCGTGGTGGAGTGTAGCGGGAAGCGGGTGTGTGAACCACCTGGCGCCGAAGGCAAGGAAAGGGGCCGGTGGATGTGTGGAGCGGACACAGCATCCAGCGCGGCCCGCACTAGTTTTAGCACCCGCTAAACGGGCCTGCAAGGGGTTTCTTCAAGAAACTTCATCACGATTTGTGGCTGGCGATAGACTAACGGCCCGCGCTGGCTGTGCCGTTCGGCGGTGCAAGGGAGTAAAGTTCGGCGGCAAAGTAGCGCCACAGTAAGGCGAGGAGACCAGAGATGAAGGCCGTAGTTCCGCTGGATGGAAGCGAAACCGCGATGGGCATCATGCCGACCGTGCGGCGGTTGGTGGAGATGTCGCCAGGAATCGAGATTCACCTGCTACGGGTGGTAGACCCGAAGGACGTGCGCGGTAGGCTGGAGCATGTGGTCGATGAGCCGCCGGCCGTTTCGGTCGGGGCGACAGCGGTCCAGGGCCCGCAGCCACGGCTCGTGGAGAGCCACGGCGAAGCGATGGCGCGCAAGGGCATTGAGCTGCGGGAACAGCTCGAGGCGATCGGGGCAAAGGAGCTGCCGGGCGCCACGACAGCAGCCCACGTGAAATGGTCGGGGAATGCGGCCCAGGCGATCACGGAGCTCGCGAACGAGCTGGATGCCGACGTGATCGTGATGGCGACGCACGGACGGTCGGGGCTTTCGCACATGCTGGCCGGGAGCGTCGCCGAGGCGGTCATCCGCACCAGCGGACGGCCGGTGCTGGTGCAGAAGCCGGGCTAGGGAGCGGTCCGCCGAGAATCGAACCTGGCTCCGGGCTGGCGGCAGGGCGCGGGGCGGTGGGGCTGGTGCGTACAATCGACGCGCAATGGACCCGCGCATCCAATACGCATTGACGGCGGACGGGGCAAGCGTGGCGTTCTGGTCGCTGGGGAGCGGGCCACCGGTGATCCAGATGCCGATGATGCCGTTCACCCACCTCCAGATGGAGTGCAGGACCCGGACTTCAATGCCTGGTACACGGCGCTG
>JBBIVC010000106.1:0-7522 GCA_037439905.1 Thermoflexus sp. | reverse complement strand
TTTTGACTTGAACCAGGGCGGCCATCCACTCCTCCCTCCTCCCTTCTCCCTCCTCCCTTACCGGGGGCTTTCCGGGGGCTTTTGCCGGGAGCGGGCGCGGCGGGGACACTGGGGGTGGATGAGCAAGGTCGGTCTGCGCGAGGTGGTGGCCCTCGGGACGCTCGTGGTTGCGGGGTTCATCGGGTTCTTGTTCCTCGACCCCACGTCGACCGAGAGCACGAATTACACGCCGGGCGATATCCACCTCGGCGAGGCGCCGCCCACGGCCACGCCCACGCCCGAGGCAACGCCAACGCCGGTGCCGGTTGCGCGCCTGGCGCAGCCTGCGAGCTGGCAGCTTTCGCTCTACGAGCGGGCGGTCTCGGGCGGCGACATCTTCACGGGGGCCACGTTCGTGCAGTCGCTCGACATGGTGGCGGAGCGGTCGCCATTCACCGACATGCGCGACGACGCCTGGAGCGCGGCCTTCGAAGCCGAAGTGACCGCTGTGGCGGGGCGCAACGGGTTCGCGCTGGAATACGACTGCGAGCTCGTGGTGCTGGTCGATGGCGTGGAGGTGTTTCGCGCCGAAAACCCGGGCGGCACGAAGTGGGCCGAGGTCGCGTTCGACCACCCCGGCGGGACCGCGCGGGTGCGGATCGAGGCGCGCGATACGGGCGGGCCGTTCGTGGTGCGCTGGGCCGATTAGCCCGGCGGGAGGCGCCGTCCGCCGGCGGTGATGCGCAGATACAGCAGCCGCCAGGCGATGGTCAGCCCCGAGACGGCGGCCAGGACGATGAGCGTCCAATAGCACTGGCCTACGACCGTGCCGATGGCGGCGGCGAGCAGGCGCACATCGCGGCTGGCCAGCCCGAAGAGGGAGTCGAGGTTGCCGCTGGCGGCGATATCGGGGAGGTCGGCCTCGATGCGGGCGCGGCTGTAGCTGACGATGAGCGCGGCCCCGAGCGCGAGCGCGCCCACGAACTCCGGCCGCGGGTGGCTTTCGAAGCGAACCGCGTAGACGGTCATCCCGGTGAGCATGACCGCATCGGCGTAACGGTCGGTGACGGCATCGAAGACGCCGCCGAAGCGGGTGGCGCGGTCCTTCAGGCGCGCGAGCTCGCCATCGACGCCGTCGATGACGCTGACGGCCTGGATGGCGATGCCCCCGGCGATGTTCCAGCCGGCGGCGACCATGGCGCCCGCGGCGATGGCCAGGAGCAGGGTAAAGGCGGTGACCTGGTTGGGGGTGAGGGGTGTCGGGCGGAGGCCGCGAGCCATCGGCCGGCTGAGGGGCCGGTTCAGGTAGCGCGAGACGAGCCCGTCGTAGGTCATGCGGCTCCACCGGCGGCCAGCATGGCGCCAGCCCCCGCGAGGTCTTCCTCGGTGTCGATGTCGTACCACGACTCGCCGGTGACGTCGACCGCGGCGAGCTGGCGGGCCGCGACGAGGCGGGCGTAGATCTCGCCAAGCTCGCAGTCGAGTGGAGCGGCGTCGACCGCCTCCCAGACGCCGGGCGCGAAGAGGAAGGCGCCGGTATCGAGCGCGTCCCAGCTCGCGAGGTGCTTGCCGATGGCGGTCACAAGGCCGCTTGCGGGGTCGATGGCGACGCGGGTGGCCTCGCGGGTGTAGTCCTCGTGCCAGGGGGCGGAATCGGTGGCGACGAGGCCGGGCCCGGCGGGCCGCCAGGCATCGAGCAGCCGGCGGATGATGCCGGCGCTGAGCATGTGGTCGGCCATCACCAGGAGGAAGGGTTCGCGGCCCAGGCACGGGCGCGCGGCCCGCAGGGAGAGGGATGCCCCGGCGTGGTAGTCGGCGTTCCAGGCGTAGTCGAGTCGCAGGCCGTGGGGGTTGCGCGCGAGCGCATCGCGCACCTGGGCGCCGCGATAGCCCAGGACGACGACGGCCTCGCGCACGCCGGCCTGGGCCAGGGCCTGGAGCGTGTAGGAGATGAGTGGCCTGCCCCCGACCGGGATAAGGGGCTTGGGCGTGCTGGCGGTGTGCCGCCCGAGCCGGCCGCCATCGCCGGCTGCGAGCACGACGGCCCGGAACGGGGCCGGGGGGGTGAACTCCATCCTTCTATCCTACCGGGAGCGGCAGGCCAGCGCTGTTTCGCCCCTGCGCCCGCGTGGAGCTACGATGGAACGCGCGGCGCCACAGGCCGTTTGGACTATAAATAATGGGGGAAACGCAGACATGTGGCAGACGATCGGCTGGCTGACCCTGGGGTGCGCGGTCTTCATCGGCATGCTCATCTCGCTCTCGATCATCGGGCTGAAGATCTAGGGGCGAAATGGAGCAGCGGCCAGCCGGAGGGACCTGGCTGGCCGCCGTGGTGCGCCACAGGAGCGGGACGGCTGAAGCGCGGCTCCATGCTGCCCCCGGCCTGTTAGCTGCAGGTTAACCCGGGCCACTTTCATCGAACGGCGGCGTGCGTCAGGCTTAACGGGTGACCCAGGCGGCCCAATCAGCTCTGCCCGGCATGCTCGAACCGCCCATCCAGGGAGGGCTTTCGTCGTCCGAGGCGCTGGCGCGTGCCGCAGCGGGCCTTTCGAACGTCGACCGGTCGCGCATCCGCACCGATGGCGATGTCATCCGCGCGAACGCCCTCACGTTCTTCAACGTGGTCCTGGGTTCGCTCATCCTGGCGCTCCTTGCGGTCGGCGAATTCAAGGATGGGTTCTTCGTGGGCATCGTGGTCATCGCGAACGTGCTGGTGGCCACGCTCCAGGAACTGAAGGCGACCCGCACCCTGCGCGAGCTCAAGGCGCTCACGGCGCCCAAAGCCACGGTCATCCGCGATGGCGTGCCGCGCGATATCCCGGCGGAGGACGTGGTCCAGGGCGACCTCATTTACCTGCGCAAGGGCGACCAGGTGGTGGCCGATGGAAGGATCGTGCGCGATATCGCCGAGATCGACGAATCGCTGCTCACTGGCGAGTCGCACTCGGTGCGGCGCGGCCCCGGCGATGAGCTCCGGAGCGGCAGCTTCTGCACGGCGGGCGAGTGCTACTACCTGGCGGAGCGCGTTGGCACCGAGGCCTACGCCGTCAAGCTCACCGCCGACGCGCGCGAGCTGGTCCGGCGCGCCAGCCCCCTGCAGATCCGCTTCAAGCGCATCCTGCGGGTGCTGCTGACGGCCACCGGCGTGCTCGCCGCACTGCTCATGATCTCCTACAACCTCGAAGACCGCGGCTTTGCCGAGGCCCTGAAAGCCACAACCGCGACGGTGACGACCGTGGTCCCGACGGGCCTGCTCCTGGGGATGACGGTGGCCTTCGCGGTGGGAGCGGTGCGGGTCTCGCGCTCGGGCGCCATCGTCCAGGACATCAACGCCGTCGAGGCGCTGAACTACACCGACGTCATCTGCCTCGATAAGACGGGCACCATCACGGCCAACCGGATGTCGCTGCGCGATGTGCGCTGGATGCCAGGCGCCGAGGGGTACGGGCCGTGGCTGGGGGCGTTCGCGGTCGCGAGCGCGGCCGAGAGCAAGACCGCCGAGGCGCTTGCAGCGGGGCTTGCGCCGCGCAGCAACGGCGCGCGGCCGGTCGCGAACGTGCCGTTCAACTCGGAACGGCGCTGGAGCGCGGCGACGCTGGAGCTCGGCGGCGAACGGCGGACCTTTGTGCTCGGCGCCCCGGAGACGGTGCTGCCCCTCTGCGAGGGAGGGGCTGAGCTCCGGGCCGCCTACGATGAAGCTGCGGCGCAAGGCCTGCGTGGCGTGGTGTTCGCCGAGGCCGCGAGCCTGCCGGAACCCGGCGTGGCGATGTCCGGGCTCCGGCCGCTGGCCCTGCTCACGCTTGGCGATGAGCTGCGCCCCGAAGTGCGCTCCGCCTTCACGATGATGGAGCAGCTGGGCATCGAGCCGAAGCTCATCAGCGGCGACAACCCGGAGACGGTGCGGGCCATCCTCGCCCAGCTCGGGATCACGGTGAAGGGCGGGACCGTCTCGGGCACGGATATCGAGCACCTGGACGACGAGGCGTTCGCGGCGATGGTCGAGCGCACGAGCGTCTTCGGGCGCATCTCGCCCGCGCTGAAGGCGCGCTGCGCGAAAACGGCCACTTCGTCGCCATGTGCGGCGATGGCGCGAACGACGTGCAGGCGTTGCGGGCGGCCGATGTCGCCGTCGCCATGGCCTCGGGCACGGGGATGACCCGCGCGGTCGCGGGGATCATCCTCCTGAACGACTCGTTCGAGGCGCTGATCCGCGGAGCGAAGGAGGCAACGGCGGTGCTGGGCAACGCGGCGCGGCTTTCGAAGCTGTTCATCGCGAAGAGCCTGTATGCCTACCTCATCATCGTGGCGACGAACATGCTGGGGCTCGACTTTCCCTTCCTGCCGCGGCACGGGTCGCTCACGGCGCTGCTCACGCTCGGCATCCCGGCGATCTTCATCTCGATCAGCGTCCCCCCGCCGGACGCCGGCCGGGACTTCACGCGGAACGTGCTTTCGTGGGCACTGCCCGCCTCGGGGGCGCTCGCGGTCTCGGCGATCCTGGTGCACCTCTTCACGGAAGGCGTACTGAACCGGCCCATCGCGGAGGCGCGGACGCTCGTCTCGCTGACGATGGGCATCACGGGGCTGTTCTTCATGGTCGAGGTGCTGGGGTTCCACGGGGCTTCGTGGCGCAGCCTCACGCGCCCGGTGATGACCACCCTGCTGGGCGCCTTACTGGTCGCCGGCTTCCTGTTCACGATCTACACCCCGCGCCTGCGGCGTTTCTTCGATTTCACCGAGGTGCATACGGGCGACTGGGTGATCGTGCTGACCGCCGTGGCGGGAGCGTTGATTGGCCAGTACGTGCTGAGCCGCTACTGGCAGCAGATCCTGGACATCCTCACGGCGAAGCCTGGCGAGCGGGATCGCCTGCGCGGAAGGGCGGTGTAGCTACCTTGTGGCCACACCGCCCCCGGGGAATCAACGTGCCAAGGATGAGTTTAGCTGCCGAGTCCGATATCGACCTTCTGGATCTTGTCGTCGGGGGTGAAGGAGATGAGGATGCGGACGGGGCCGAAGGGGCTGCCATCACCGACGATCTTCACGTTATCGCCATCGGCCACCGGGTCGCGCCAGGTAATGCCGGCCGCGCCGCCACCCGCGGGGCGGTTGCGCATACCGGCCGCGGCGGCGTCCTTGCCGGTGGTGGTGCCGGTCATGGGGTTGCTGATGGTCACGTCATCGGCCAGGAGCGCGACTGCTCCGTCGACGTCGCCCGCCGCCTGGAGGGCCATGTACTGCTTCGCGATTTCGAGTCTGTCGGCCAATGCCAACCTCCTTATCCGAACCTCGTTCGGGTTTCGCGGGTAGACTAGCCCGCCGGGGATGGCGCGTCAATCGCAACCAAACTCCGCAACTATGGAAGCCCGGAGCACCCTTGGGCTATGCTCGCCGCGGAAACTGACAGGGGTGGGCCGCGTGATCGCTCGGGCATTCACGGTAACACTGCTCGCCGGGCTGCTGGCCTTCACCGGCGCCTGTGGCGGGGACGACAACGGCGCGGACGAGGACGCGACCCCCACACGCGAATCCGGGGAGCGCACGCGGGAACCGAAGGACCTGACGCCGCAGCAGATCGTCGAGTCGCTCTCTCCCTCCGTGGTCAACATCCTGACCACGTTCCCTTCCGGTGCGGGCGGAGGCAGCGGGATTGTCTGGGAGGACAACCGGCACATCCTGACCAACGCCCACGTCGTCCTCGGCTCGGGGTCCATCAAGGTGGTCGACCCGAAAGACGGCCGCCAGATCCCGGCCCGCGTCGTTGCCCTCAGCCCCTGTGACGACGTCGCGCTGCTCGAAGTCGACCGGGGCAACTTCAAGCCCGCACCCATCGGCGACAGCGAGAAGCTCGAGCCCGGCGAGGAGGTCGTGGCCCTGGGCTACCCGGCGACCTACACCGACCAGGGCTCGACCAAGCTGGTCGTCACCCGCGGCATCGTGAGCAAGGTGAAGGACTCGCTGGATGGCAAGAACGACCTGATCCAGACCGATGCGGCGATCAACCCGGGGAACAGCGGAGGCCCGCTGGTGAACAGGCGGGGCGAAGTGATCGGAGTGAACACGCTGACGTTCCTGGGCCAGCAGAACCAGAACTACGCCATCGCGATCAACGAGGCGAAGTTTGTCGCCGATAAGCTCAAGAAAGGCAAGAACATCACGTATATCGGGGCGCGCATCCGCGCGAATTACGCCGGGCTTGCCCAGGAGCTGGGCATCAAGCTTGCCTACACCGATGGCCTGCTCATCACCGGCATCGATACCGGCAGCCCGGCCGATGACGCCGGCCTCGGCTACTCCGACCTCATCTACTACGCCGATAACGTCTGGGTGGAATCGATTGGGGACTTCTGCGACGTCCTGCGTTCGCGCAAGCCGGGCGACACCATCCGCATCGACATCACGCGCACCTACACCGACGGCAGCTCGGAAGACCTCTACGCGCTCGTGGAGCTCGAGTAGGCAGCCGGGGGCCGCGACTTCGCGTAGACTCCCCGCCATCACCGCGTGGGGAGGCAGCCATGGCCGGTACCGTCCTCTACGAGCGCGATGGCCGCATCGCGACCATCACCTATAACCGCCCCGAAGCGCTCAACGCCATCAACGCCGAGCTCAGGGAAGACCTCGACGCTGCCTGGGTGCGGTTCCGCGACGACGAGGAAGCCTGGGTGGCGATCGTCACCGGCGCCGGGCGCGCCTTCAGCGCGGGGGCCGACCTGCGCGGCAACGCGCCACCGCGCGGCGCCACCCACTGGGAGACCCCGAGCCTCACCTCGCTCGAAAACGGCATCGAGATCTGGAAGCCCACCATCGCCGCGGTGAACGGATACTGCCTGGGGTTCGCCTGCACGCTCGTGGCCGCCTGCGATTTCGTGATCGCCAGCGAGCGCGCCGAGTTCGGCTTCCCCGAGGTCCGCATCGGCGTGCCCACCATCCAGGGCGCGGTGCGGATGCCGCAGAAGGTGGGCTGGCAAAACGCCATGGAGCTGCTCCTCATCGGCGAGCGCGTCAGCGCGGCGCGCGCGAAGGAGATGGGCCTCTGCTGGAAGGTGGTCCCCCACGACGACCTGATGAGCGAGGCCCGCGCCCTGGCCGGGCGCCTCTGCAGGTCGGCGCCCCTCGCGGTCCGGGCGACCAAGGAAGTGGCCTGGCGCGGCCAGCAGATGCCATGGGTCGAAGCCATCCGCTTTGGCGAGACGATGCGCCGCGTGGCCGGGGCCACCGAGGACGCGCGGGAGGGCATGGCCGCCGCCCGCGAGAAGCGCGAACCGCGCTGGCAGGCCCGCTAGCGCCCAACCCCGGCCGCAGGGAGGCAGACCATGGAACAGGCGCAGTGGCGTGAGCTGGTGGCGCGGGCCGTGCTCGCCCCATCGTCGCACAACACGCAGCCGTGGCGGTTCATCGTGCGGGGCGACGCGCTCGAACTGCACGCCGACCGTACCCGCGCCCTCCCGGTGAACGACCCCGAGGACCGGGAACTGACCATCAGCTGCGCGGCGGCCCTCCTGAACCTGCGGGCGGCCGCGGCCGCGGCCGGCCTGGC
>JBBIVC010000105.1:0-7534 GCA_037439905.1 Thermoflexus sp. | reverse complement strand
CGAGGTAGTCCGCGCCAGCGGCGACGTAGTCGCGGACGCGTTCGAGTGAGTCGCCCCCACCGTGCGCGATGATAGCGGGACCGCTTCGGCCCGGGAGGAAGTGCTGGAGGGCGGGGGCGCTCTGGGCCATCACCCCGCCACGGTAGTCGCCTGCGGCGTGACCGGGTGGCGCGGCGAGACCGGGACGTCTCCATTGGCGATATCGTCGAGCAGGTCTTCGTCGGTGATGCGGTAGCCATCGGGCACGGGGGTGATCGCGCCGAGCGTGACAAACCGGCTGAGCAGGGCGGTCACCGTCTCGCGGCTGGTGCCGATGGTCTGGGCGAGCTCCTGGTGGGTGAGGCCGAGGTTGATGAACCCATCTTCCTGGCGGCTGATCAGCGTATCCGCGAGCCGGGCCGAAACGGGCTTGGAGACGATGTTCATGAAGGTTCGCTGCATGCCGGCGAGGCGGTGCGCCATCAGCTCCATCATCGCGAAGCCCAGGCGTGGAGACTGCTGGAGGAGGTGCGCGAAGTCTTCCCAGGAGATGGAGACCGCCATGGTGTCGTCGATCGCCTGGGCGCAGGCGATGCGCTCGCCGTGTTCGACGATTGCCATGTCTCCGACCACGCCGCCCTTGCCGACCACATCGAGGATGATCTCCTTGCCGTTTTCGGCGACCTGGTAGATCTTCACGCGGCCCTTGAGGATGAGGTAGACGCGCTCGGCCGGGTCGCCGGCGCTGAACAGGACCTGTCGTGGCTTGAAGTGGCGCTCGGTGAGAAGCGGGATGAGTCGGTTAAGCTCTTCATCGGAGAGTACGTTGAGCACGCGGCTGAGCTGACGCAGGTACCAGGCGATGGAGCGCTGGAGTGCCTGGCGGCCGCGCGCGGGCGCCTGGCGGACATCGGTCACTGGAGTCATCGCGAATCCCCCGTGCCCCCGTAGCGGAGGCGAAGTTGATCGAGCAGACGAATGGCGCCGGCACTTGTCTCGATGTGGTCGGTGCTCGAGACGTAGGCTTCGAGGTCACGGAAGGCTTCCTCGATGCGTCCAAGACGGTAGTGGAGCATGCCACGCTCGCCCACGAGGGCGGCGTTCCACGGCTCCAGGCGGAGCTGGAGTTCGATGGTGGCATGCCAGCGCTCGATATCGCGCCGGGTGCGGAAGATGCCATGGAGGTTGTTGAGCATGCGCTGGAGGATCTGCCTCCGGGTCACGGCCGCGAGGAAGGTCTCGGGATGGGTTGCGCCGAGCTTCAACGTGCGGAGGCGCGCGAGGAGCTCGGCGCGGTCGATGCGCGCTCCCTGCTGGAACGGGTCGACGTAGACCGGGTGTTCGGGGCCGCCATAGCGCACGATGAAATGCCCCGGGTAGCCGATTCCATCGCACTGGAGGCCCACCCGCTGGGCAACCTCCATGTACACCAGGGAAAGCGTGATGGGTATGCCGGCGCGCGTTCCGATGACCCGGTCGAGGTAGCTGTTCTCGGGGTTGCCATAGTCCGCGGTGTTCCCGTGGAAGCCGCGGATGGCGAAGAGCTCGTGCTCGATGGCGTTGGCGAGCGCATCGGGCGAGGCGCCTTCGCCGGCGCGATCGCGGGCCGCCTCGGCGAACGCATCAAGGAGGGCAGCGGCGGCGTGCGGATCAACCTCGTGTCCGCCAAGCCGGGCGATGATCATGGCAGCGCCGTAGAGGTCGACCTCGTGGTCGGCGCCCTTGATGGCCCTCGAAAAGGCATCGAAGTCTTCGTTTCGCACCGCAATCAGTATACGAGCGGGAGGCGGGTTTCCGTCACCGCGGGCCGGTTAATCTCAGGGTTGCTCGAGGCCGTGGGCTTCGAGGAGGGCGGCATCGGCAAGGATGCGGTGCGTTGGGCCATCCGCCACGAGGAGCCCGCCATCGAGGATTATCGTGCGGGGGAAGATCTCGGCCACCAGCTTCATGTCGTGGGTGCTCACGAGCATGGTCTGATCGAGTCCGCGGAGGAGGTTGATGAGCTCGCGGCGCCCGCGCGGATCGAGGCCGGCTGAAGGCTCGTCGAGCACGAGCACGCTCGGCGACATGGAAAGGACGGTTGCCAGGGCCGCACGTTTGCGCTGGCCAATCGAGAGGTGAAAGGGCTGGCGCCGTTCGAAGCCCGGGAGGCCCACCGCCGCCAGGGCGGCCGTCACGCGGCTATCGACCTCGTCCTTCGGCAATCCCATGTGGATGGGCCCGAAAGCGACATCGTCGTAGACGGTGGGACTGAAGAGCTGGTCGTCGGGGTCCTGGAAGACCAGGCCGACCTCGGCCCGGATGCGCCCGATGTTGTCGCGGACGACGGGAAGGCCGGCCACGGTCACGCTGCCGGACGCCGGGACATGGATGCCGTTGAGGTGGAGCATCAGGGTGCTTTTGCCGGCGCCATTGGGCCCGATGAGCGCAACCTTTTCTCCCCGGGCGATCGCGAGCGAAATGCCCTTCAGCGCTTCGAAACCATCGGGGTAGGCGAACCTGAGGTCATGGATCTCGACGGAAGGCGGCACAGGCGGCGAGGAGCGCGCGGCGGGGTCTGGGACGGTGGTCTCGGCAGTCATGCGTGGGGCAACCATGCGTGGGCTGTCACTTCGAAGGCCGCCAACAGCGCGAGCGCGGCGGCGAGCACCAGCGCCTGCCCCCGGGGGAACGGGCGGTCGTGGATGTGACGGATGTGGCCAGTGTAGCCGCGCGATTGCATCGCAAGGTAGACGCGCTCGCTCCGCTCGTAGGAGCGGATAAAGAGCGCTCCGACCATGTTGCCCACAACGCGCGCCTGCCAGATGGCGCCGGGCCGCCTCGCGCCCGGGATGGAGGCCGCCCGGGAGGCACGAGCGCGCATCATCCGGGAGGCTTCGCCGGTGAGCACGGCCAGGTAGCGGTACATGAGCGAGATGATGGCGACCATCAGCTTTGGAAGGCGGAGGCGCGCGAGCCCTTCGAGGAGGTCGTGGAACGGTGTGGAAAACACCAGGAGGACGGCCGCCTGCACGCTGATCCAGCTCTTCAGCATGATGGTGAGGACGATCCGCAGGCCCTCGCCGCTGAGCACCAGGTCGAACAGCCAGAGGTCGACCGACCCGATCGGGTCACCTTTTTTCGTGAAGAGCAGCGGGAGGGCCGCGAACACGAACGGGAGCGCTACAAACGAGCCGCGCACCATGCGAACCGGTCCCAGCTTCGCGGCCAACGAGACGCCGGCGAGGATCGCCCAGGCGATGCCGAGGGCCGCGAACGACCCGGACGGGAGAAGGCTCACCGCCAGGATGAACCCCACCACCAGCAGGAACTTCAGGCGTGCATCGGCGCGGTGGACGGGGCTATCGGCGGGGATATACCGGTCGAGGTTCAGGTCTGGTTGCTCCTGCGCGACTGCTGCTGGCGGAGGTATGCCCCAAAGGCCATCGTCAGCGCGAACACGATCGCCACGCCGGCAAGGCCGGCGAGGATCACGGTGGCGCGCTCGTGGTCGATACCGGGGATGGAGTAGTCTGGCAGGATTTCGAAGGGCGCATCCTTGCCCTGCTCGGCGAAGCCCTTGTCCTGGGAGACGCGGTCGAGGCCATCCGGGTCAGATGACGCGAGCGGCGCGAGGATGATGACCACCAGCGCGGCGATGACGAGCCCAGCGATGGCCCAGCGGTAGCGGCGGAAGAACGATGGTCCGGATGAAGGCTGATTGGTCATCTCGATCACCCCTGCGCCTGTGCCATGCGGCGTTCGCGCAGCTGGAGCAGGTCGGCGCGGCTGACGGCGATGAAGCCGAGTGCCGCGACCGTGATGACGGCCTCGCCGACGCCGATGATCACGTGCCAGCCGACCATTGCCGCGAGCGCGGTGGGAAGCGAGGTGGTGCCGGAGACCGCCAGTTCGAACGCCGTGAGGACGGCGGCGATAACCACAGATGTCCAGGCGGCGACGGCAGCCGCAGGAAGGCGGCTGCGCCCTTCACCCCCGAGGACTGCGGCGACCGTCCGGTAGAGCCAGTAGCCCCCGAACGTGCCAATGATGCCCATGTTGAAGATGTTGGCGCCCAGCGCCAGCAGGCCGCCATCCTGGAAGATGAGCGCCTGGACGGAGATCACGCAGGCCATGACGATGGTGCCTGCGTAGGGTCCGAGGAGCACTGCGGCAAGCACTCCGCCCAGGAGATGGCCCGACGTCCCGCCGGGAATCTGGAAGTTGAACATCTGCGCGGCAAAGATGAATGCGGCCATCACCCCCATCAGGGGGACGGCGCGCTCATCGAGTTGCTCGCCAGCGCGGCGCAGCGAGACGCCGAGCGCCGCGGCCGTCAGCACCCAGAAGGCGAGGGCCACGGGCGTCGAGAAGAAACCATCCGGCGCGTGAAGCAGAAAGACTGGTGTGGGCACGAGTTCCCCCCCGGTAAGGACCACGGCCGGGTGCCCCGGCCAGCCATATCAGTTTGCCGGAAGTGCTCATCGCGTTGCAACGAGTTGCAACTACAATGTTGCGCCCTATTTCGGATTGCCCTGCCGGGGCTCCGCCCGTATGGTCTGCGATCGTGGAACCACCTGCCAGGTACCGGGTTGGCGACCTCGACATCGCGGTCATTAGCGACGGTTACATGAAGTTGGACGCCGGCGCCGTGATGGGGCTCATCCCGAAGGTGATGTGGGAGCCCGTCATCGGGCGGGAGAACGTGGACGCCGAGAACCGGGTGAAGCTTGGCCTCAACTGCATGGTCGTCCGGAGCGGCGAGCAGGTGCTGGTGGTGGACACGGGCATGGGCAACAAGGTAAGCGGGGCAGTCCGCGAGCGGGCGTTCCCGGGGGACTACGGGCATCTGCTGGAAGGGCTGGCGGCGCTCGGGCTGACGCCGGGAGACGTCACCGCCGTGGCAAACACGCACCTTCACGTCGACCACTGCGGCTGGAACACGGTGTTCGGGGCCGATGGCCGGGCGGTGCCAACGTTCCCGAATGCGCGCTACTTTGTGCAGGCAGGTGAGTACGAAGCTGCACGGCATCCCAACGAGCGGACCCGGGGGACGTACTTCGCCGAGAACTTCGAGCCACTGGAAGCGGCAGGGCTGCTCGAGCTCGTGGATGGCGAAACCGAGCTCATCCCCGGGGTGAAGTTCTGGCCCACACCGGGGCACACGGCCGACCACGCTTCGATCGCGCTGACCTCCAACGGCGAGACCGCCATTTACACCGGCGACCTCGTGCAGCACGCGGTGCAGGTCGAGCGGCCGGCCTGGATCTCGGCCTTCGATATCCTGCCGCTGGTCTCGCTCGAAACGAAGAAGATGCTCGCGGAACGGGCACTGCGCGAGAACGCCCTGCTGATTTGCGTGCACAACCCGTTCCCGGGTGTGGGCCGGTTGACGGAGCGCGACGGCCGCCGGACATTCGTGACGGAATGAGCCAGCCCGGACCCATTCTGCACCTTACCCTGCGCGAGCTGCATGCCACCCAGGGAGCCGTGTTCGGCGTCGTCGGGGGCTGGTCGCTGCCCATGCGCTATGGCGATGCCGCCCCGGAGTTGGCCGCCCTGCGCCAGCACGCCGCGGTGTTCGACCGTTCCTCGCGGAGCCGCTTCCTGGTGACCGGCACCGACGCGCTCGATGTCCTGAGGGCCGCATTCGCCGGGCATGTGGAGGAACTGGAGGAAGGGCGCGCGATGCGGGCCGTCGCGCTGGGCCCGAGTGGCACGATCGAGGACCTGGTGCTGGTCGCGCGCACCGGCGGGATCGCCTACCTGGTCAGCGGCGAACCGGGTTGCCGCGAACGGACGCTCCGCCGGCTACGCGCCGCCATCGCGCCGGGATGGGATGCGCGCGTCGACGACCGGACAGAGACGACCTGCCTCATCGGCCTCGCCGGCCCAGGGGCAGCGAAGGTGGCTGACGAGCAGCTCAGCGAGGCGCTGCCTGCGCGGATGCACGCGCTCCACTGCATGGCGTTCGAATTTCACGGGTTCCGCGGGCTCGCCACCCGGACAAGCGACACTGGCGAGGACGGCTTCGAGTTCATGCTCGCGCCAGGGGTGGCGCACCACCTGCTCGAGTCGCTGCGCGAGGCGGGCATCGCGTTCGCCGGTCACGAAGCGCTGGAAATCGCACGGGTCGAGGCGTGCATTCCCGCATTCGAGCCAGACCTCGATACCGGGCTCTCGCCGGCGGAGGCAGATCTCGACGTGCTCCTGGGCCTGGATGGCGGACAGGCGCAACGGATCCTTTCGGCGCTCCTCTTCGAAGGCCCGGGGGTGCCGGCCGTTGGCACGCCGCTGCTGGCGGCCGGTGAGCCGGTGGGGGAGGTCCGCTCGTGCGTGCGGTCACCCTCGTTGAACGCGACCATCGGACTGGGCATCATCGATAGCCGCCATGCGTTTCCCGGCCGCGAGCTGATAGCGGGAGCCAGCCGGGCAACCGTTGTGGCGAAGCCATTTCACCGACGGAGATCGTAGCGATGGGTGTGGATTTGATGAGCCTGGGCGCATACGAGCCCCGCTGGCGGGGCGTTGTGGAGCTGAACCTTGCGGACCAGTGGCGGGCCCGCTGGGTTGACGAGCAGGAGTTGCCGGGGAACGCCCCGGTGTTCTGGGCCTATGCCATGGTGTGCATGGGCGATTACGGCTACGCGACGCGTGAAAAGGGCGCCGCGAAGTGGGAGATGGTCGAAGGGCCTATCGGCGAGGCAACCCCGGAGGAGTTCGTGAAGTCGGCGGCGATGGAGCGCACCGGGGCCACCGCGGGGAAGGTGGAGCTCATCGGGTTCTTCGAGTGCAAGGCCACCCGCCACAACACGGAGTTCGGCCAGGGCGCCATCACCGTGCGCCCGTTCTACCTGGTGGTGGCGAAAAAGGTCAGCGACCTGCCGGCATCGTCGAACTACGAGCGGCGCCGGATGCGCATGGCGGAGTACCTTGTGGCGCTGCGCGCACGGTACCCGGAACTCGAGGACTACGTGGGGAAGTGCGCCTCGCGCTACGCGGTGCTCAGGGCCAGGGGCGAGGCCTAGTCGCCGTAGACGCGGCGCAAGAGGGCGTAGATCGCCGGGTCGTACTGTTCGAGCCAGGCGCGCCCGCGGCTGCGGCGCGGGTCGCTATCGAGGAAGTAGGACTGCGTCGCCTCGGCGAAATACTCGTTGGCGTTCGTGGCGGCGTAGTCACCCTGGTATTTGCCCGCGTTCTTCGCATCCTGGAAGAGCTGGCGGATGTCGTAATAGTCGGCCTGGGGGAGCGTCCAGCCCTGGACCAGGTGCCCGAGCTCGTGGAACAGGATGTTCAGGCCATCGCACGGTCCGGAGCGGTCGCCCAGCAGGTCGAGCTCGTTGACCGTGACCACCGGGTAGTCGGCCCGGTCGGCGACTCCGCAGACGTGGCTGAAGTACTCCTGGCTGCGGGAGCTTTCGAGGCAGCGGAACTCGGGGAGGTCGAGGACACCCTGGCCGCGGGCGGCGACGATCACGTAGGCGCCTTCCTCGGCGAGCGGAATCTCGAGGTCGTTGTTCTGGAAGACTCGCTCCACGGTTTTTCGCGCGATTTCCAGGGCTTCATCGCTCACATC
>JBBIVC010000104.1:6747-7544 GCA_037439905.1 Thermoflexus sp. | reverse complement strand
GTTGGCCGTGATGTCGTCGATCGCGAGGATGAGGCCCGCAGGCGAACGGCCGAAAACGGTGCTGTTGAGGGACTGGATGACCTGGCCGAGCACCGTGGAGGCGATAACGATAGTCTGCTGCTCCTCGTCGTCGGGGTTATCGGCCTGTGATTCGAGGAAGGCGGCAGCGGCGGCGGTCTCGATGACCAGGTAGGCGGTAGCCGCCTGGTCCTGGTTGGTGGAGAGTTCGAGGGGGATGGCAAGGTGTGGGCGGGCGAACTCGCCGGTGATTTCGTCGGGCATGACGAGGCGGCCATCGACACCTGAGAGCGCTGGCTGCGCTCCCTGGATTGCCTTCAGTGCCGAAGCCGCGGCATCCCAGGCCTGGCGGCCGGTGGCATCGAGTGTGAGGGCCTGCGCGGGGGAAAGCAGCTGGCCGAGGACTTCAGTCGGGTCGGACATTGGGGCGCCTCACTGGGTGATGAAGGTTTCGAAGTAGATCTGCTCGACCTTGTGGTCGCGCAGGTGGTGGTTGATGGCTTCGATGAGCTCGGCCTTGAGGTGTTCGCGCCCCTCCGGGGTGGAGACTTCGTCGGCGGTCTTGGAGCCGATCACGGCGGCGACGCTATCGAGGATCTTGTGCATCTCGGGCTGGAGCTCCTCGGCGAAGTGCGCGTTCTTGGCTTCGAGCGCGGCTCCCTTGACGCCCACCCAGGGCGGGTCTTCTGGCTCGAATTCGAGGGCGATGATGGCTTTGACGTACTTGGGGGCAGACGATGGCGCTTTCAGGTTGAGGATGAGCCCATCGGGGGCATTGG
>JBBIVC010000104.1:0-6707 GCA_037439905.1 Thermoflexus sp. | reverse complement strand
GATGACCGTGGGGCGGGGGGCCTCGGCGATTTGCTCGGCCGTGTAGACGACGGGAGGCTTGGGGTCCATGTAGTTCGGCTTGATGTAGAACCAGAAAGCTGCCGCGAAGAGGACGGCGCCACCGGCGAGGACTTTCTTATCTTTGAACATGGGTTACCTGCCTGTACCCGCGAGGGATTTCTGGAGGTCTTCCAGGGTGGGATAGAGGATGACGATATCGGCGCGGCGGTTGAGCGCGCGGCCTTCGGGGGTGGTGTTGCCGGCGACAGGGCGGGTATCGGCGTAGCCGGCGAGGAAGAGCTGGCCGGCGTCGAGGCCGCCTTGCTCGGTGAGGAAGCGCAGGACGCGGGAGGCGCGGGCCGCGGAGAGCTCCCAGTTGGTCGCGAAGTCGGGGCTGTTGACGGGGATGTTGTCGGTGTGGCCCTCGATGCGCATCTGGTTGGGCAGGCCCCGGAGCGCTTCCGCGACGAGCAGGAGCACGTCCTGGCTGCCGGGCTTGAGGTCGGCGCTGCCCGAATCGAAGAGGAGGTTATCGGCGAGGCTGATGGTGATGGAGTCGGAGTCGCTACGGACCTGGATCTTGCCTTCGATGTGGTTGGCGGAGGCGAAACCGTTGAGGGTTTCGGTGAGGCCGGCGAGGGTGTTGGACTTGATTTCGGAGATGGTGGGGGTGAGGCCGCCACCGTTGTTGAAGACGGGCGAGGAGCCGTTGCTGCCCTGGAGCACCCCGATGCTGAACGCCTGGTCGATGGAGTGGCGGACGGATTGCAGCTTCTGGGGGTTGGCGTCGCTGGTGGCGTAGAGCACGACGAACAGGGCGAACAGGAGCGTCACCATGTCGGCGTAGGAGACGATCCATCGTTCGTGGTTTTCGGGCTTTTCGGCCTCGGGGGCTTTGCGGCTCACGCGGCCTCCCTGCGGACCTCACCGGCATCATCGCCCTTGCGGCGCTCGCTGGGCTGGAGGAAGCCTTCGAGCTTTTCGCGGACGATGCGCGGGTTGTCGCCCGACTGGATGGACATGAGGCCCTCGATAACGACGTTGAGGGCGTGGAGCTCGTGCTTGGAGTTGTTCTTGAGTTTGTTGGCGAGGGGGAGCCAGAGGACGTTGGCGGTGAAGACGCCATAGAAGGTGGCGACGAAGGCGGTCGCGATGCCCGGGCCGATGTGCTCAGGTTCATTGAGGTGGGCCATGACGCCCATGAGGCCCATGACGGCGCCGAGTACGCCGATGGTGGGGGCGATACCGCCCATGAATTCGAGGGCGGCGAAGTTCCCTTCGTGGCGGTGCTTCATGGACTCGGCCTCGATCTCCATGATTTCGCGGAGGAGTTCGGGGTCGGTGCCGTCGATCATGAGCTGGACGCCCTTGCGGGTGAAGGCATCGTGGATCTTGTCGACGTCGGCTTCGAGTGCGAGGAGGCCTTCGCGGCGGGCTTTATCGGCCATGCTGACGAAAAGGTCGACGGTTTCGGCGGAGTTGTGCCTGGCGCCGCCGAGGAAGGCTTTGAGGATGAACTTGGGGAGGCCGATCATGACGTTGAGCGGCTGGGAGATCATGACTGCGCCCAGGGTGCCAACAACCACGATCATGAAGCCGGGGATATTGACGAGCGCGGCCGGGTTGCCGCCTTCGAGGATGTTGCCCCCGACGATGCCGATGACGGCGAGGATGAGCCCGATGAGGGTCGCGAGGTCCATCAGGCGCTCCTGCGGATGGCGCCGATGCTCATGCGGCGGAATTCGGCGATGCGCTCAACGATGACGGCGGGCGCCTCGGCGCACACGTAGCGGTGGCCGTTGGTGAGGGTGAGGTGGGTATCGTGGGTAGCTTCCATCACCTCGATGAGGTCGGGATTGAGGTAGAAGACGGTGCCATCGATGCGAGTGAGCTGGATCATGGGTTGAGGCCTGCGCCCGTGACGGGCTGGAATCAGGGTAGGGATGGAGGTGCGGCGCGGTTATCGGGGAAGACCCCGCGGCGGTGGGAGGCTGCCCTCACCGGTGGGTGGGGGATACCCTGAATGGGAGGTTGCGGAACGCGGACGGACAAACGGAGAGCCCGGCGAGGACGCCGGGCTCTTGCGGGGGTGCGCGGAGCGGTGATCAGCCAGCGATGGCATCGCCGACGCCGGCGAGCATGCGTTCCGCCTCCTCGACGCTTTCGAGGCGGACGATGCCCTTGCGGATGGCGTAGCGGATGAGGTCGGTGCGGTTGCGGGCGTGGAGCTTGGCCATGATGTGGGCCTTGTGGGCTTCGACGGTCTTGACGCTGATGTAGAGTTCGTTGGCGATGCCCTGGTTGGTGAAGCCTTCGGCGATGAGCTGGAGGACTTCGCGTTCGCGGCTGGTGAGGGCATCGACGCCAGCGCGCTGGTCGGAGCGCTTGGCCTGGTAGAGGACCTCGGCGAGGTCGAACCCTTCGCTGAGGGCGCTGGAGAAGTAGCTATTGCCGCGGTGGACAGTCTGGATGGCGAGGACAAGCTCGCTGACATCGGACTTCTTGATGATGTAGCCGGAGGCGCCGGAGCGGATGGAATCGAGGAGCTGGTCCTCATCGACGAAGCCGCTGAGCATGACGACGCGAGTGGCGGGGCAGGAGCGGCGGATCTGGCGGGTAGCCTCGAGGCCGTTGAGGCCGGGCATGACGACATCCATGAGGACAACGTCGGGTTGCAGGCGTTCGACGGCCTGGACGGCCTCGCGGCCGTTTTCGACATCGGCGACGACTTCGAGTTCGGGCTGGCTTTCGAGGAGCAGTCGGAGCGCCTGGCGGATGACGGCGTGGTCATCCACGAGGAGGATGCGGATGGGGCTGTGGTTCCGGGCCTGGTGGGCGGGGGCCGTGGTGGTCCCGGGGCGGAGGCTGGCGGTACGTCCGCTGGTGCGGATGGTGTTCATGGCGATGCTCCTCTGGTGGTTGGCCGGCAGGGGAGCGGAGTGGACGGCACGCGCGCTTCCCCGGCGTATCTGAAGGGGATCCGAAGGTAGAAACCCTTAAGACACCGAGAAGTCTAGAGACGAGCTTTCGGCGGCGTATTGGGAAAAACCCGCATAGTGTTGTGTGTGATCCCGAGGGAACGGGCGGGGTTTCACGTGGTTGCGGGATCGGGGCCACCGCGGGGAAGGCACCAGTGCAGCCCGGGTGAACGCCCGGGCCTGGCGCGGCACATCGCTGGAGCGGCCGGGTTAAAGGGTGAAGAAGGCGCGCTCGACGTGGCCGGGCTCACAGGCGAGGTGGATCTCGGAGCGGAGCGCCATGACGGACTGGTTGTTCGCCGCGGACTCGGCAGCCTCTTCGCTTTCGTAGATGCCGATGCGTGCGATTTCGCCACTATCGTCGTGTGGTCGCAGGAGGTAGCTGGAGAGGCAACCAGGCTGTTGCTTGAGCGTGGCATCGAGCTTGCGCATGAGCTCTTCGAGCCGGGCCTCCTGGCCGCGGCGAGGTTTGGCGATGGAGAGACGGATGTACGGCATTTCGACTGACGCCCCCTGTTGGCGGGAATGATAGGGAGTGCGGACGGGTAGGAAAAGCGAAACCCCCGGTTTTGCGCGGGGGTTTCGGATGAATCCACGGAGACGGGCGAATCAGAGCCGGAGCTTGCCGTGGGAGGGCTGGCGGCGGCGCTGGCGCTGGGGAAGGGCGGCTTCCTCGGCGGCAAGGTCGACCGGGGGGCTGGTGAGCACCTCGTGGACGTAGCCGCACATGATGCAGCTACCGTAGGTGCCGTGCCAGTCGCGCTCGACGATCATCGAGCCGCGGCACTTGGGGCAAGACTTGGGCGGGGCTTCCTGCAAAGCCGGCATGAACGAACTCCTCCTCATCACGAGACGCGAATAATCTTCGAGGACAGAAAAAAAGACCTCGAAGCGAGCTACCTGCTCGCCAGGCCTTCCAGACTGCCTCCGGGGTTAGCTGACGGGCTCGGGCGGAAGGCGCCCTATTGGCTGCACTGCGGGTTGGCAGCCAAATTCGCCCCGAAACTGGGTCCCCCGTTGCGCCCGCGGGCGCACTAGGCAGGTGTTGCACTGTTAACCGAGCGCTGTGGAAGGACGCGAACGGCCTTCGACTAGCGGAACCTACCAATCCAGCATAGAGGGTGTCAACCCCTGATTGGGAATTCCGTCACAAATTTACCGGGGAGTTGGCATAAACGCTCGACGTAATTGGGGTTACCCCTGATCCGGCGTGGCGACGGCGGGGAGGGAGGCGGACTCGACGAGGCGGGGGGCCCGGCGGCGCCATGCCCAGATGCAGACGGTGGTGATGCCTGCGCCGGTCACGCCGCAGATATTCGCAACAATTCCGACGAAATCGCCCTGGACGGTGAAGTAGACCAGCCAGCAGGAGAGTCCCACGACCATGATGAGCCAGGCAGCCAGCGAGTAGCCCTGGACATCGCGGGTGCGGAGGATGCGGGTGATGTTCGGGATCCAGAACACCTGGGTAAGGATCACGGCTGCCCAGCCAACAAGCTCAATGGACAACCGGGGCCGACTCCTCGCTGGTGTGGTTGCAGCGTAGGGCTTCGCGCGTTTACGGCCTATGGCTGGTCTTCGAGGCGCAGCTCTCCTTCGAGGAGCGACATGACGAAGACATCGTGATAGCGGCCATACTTGTAGAGCGCATCGCGGAGGCGGCCCTCGACGACAAATCCGACCTTTTCGTACACATGCCGGGCCCGCTCGTTGGGCGCATAGACTTCGAGCTGGATGCGATGGAGGTTCATCATCTCGAAGCCGAACCGGCAAACGGTGCGCATGGTATCGGTGCCGTAACCGCCGTCCCAACAGGTCTTGTCGCCGATGGCGATGCCCAGGGAAGCGGACCGGTTCTCGGGGCTGGCATTGAGCAGGTCGACCCCGCCGATGAGGCGGTTTTCGGCGAGGGTTTCGACGGCGAAGCCTGCATGGGCATAGCCGGGAGCCGATACACGCTCGATGAACTCGCGTTCTGACTGCATCGAGAGGGGGTAGCGCATCGCGAGGAACTCGGTGACCTCAGGGTCGTTGAACCACCGGTAGAGGAGGGGAGCATCGTCGGGCTCACGGGCGCGGAGGCGGACCAGGCGTCCTTCGAATGGTGACTTCATGGTGATTCTCTCCTTCGAGGCGGTTGTCCTGGATGGCGGCGTGGCCGGTGGCGAAGGCTGAGGCGGGGAACTCCGGTGGCATCCCGGGGGCGAGGCGTTGACACGGCGCTCCTGCGATCGGGTCGGCGATGGGAGGGTGAGGGCGGTTGCATTCCGGGTCAGGCGACGAACAGCGCGCCAAAGGCGAGCGCGGCGGCGGCGGCGAGCCTGGCGAAGGCGACCAGGGCGGGAACGGCGGCATCGTGGAACGTCGCCCCGGCATCCGCCCCGGTCGATGAGGCGAGGAGGGTGGACGGGTCCGGCGCTTCAGCATTGCCGCCCGGCTCCCGAGGGGCGGCGACCGTCTCGGAGGCGATGGACCAGACGGCACAGGCACTTTCGAGCACGGCCGCCAGCATGACCGCTCCGATACCGCCGGCGACAAGCAAGCCGGCAACGAAAAGCCATCCTGCGTTCACGGCATCGCCGAGCGCGTAACGGACGGACACGCCGAGGCCAACAGGAGCAATGATGGCGAACGCGAAAAGAGGGACGAGGACCGGTCCCGTTGAGCGCGCGGCCCGGCGGGCTACGGCCCCGGGCGGGGTCGATTCGGTGTTGGTGGAAGCCGCTGCGAGCAGGCCGCCCGCCAGGCGCCCCACCCCGCGGATCGCCGTGGCGGCGGCCAGGAACGCGAGCAACACGCCGGCGAAGGCAGCGGCAAGCACCTCCGGGCGGGCCAAATCCACGGTGAGGGGAAGGGGAAGTGGAAGGGGCGATGGCTGGATCCCGGCCGCCTGGCGCGGGGTCAGGTCGTCGTCATCGACGAGGGACTTCGCGATGCCGTCGGCCTCGAAGCGGGGCGCCACGGCGAGTTGTTCCAGTTCGCGGGGGCCGAAGCGGCCGTCATCACCGACCGACTCCCGAAGTGCGCGGAGTGCGGCCGTGTGGGTGGCAATCGCGTGCGCGGCCGCGAACCGGACATCGTCTCCTGGCTGGAGGAGGTCGAGGTCCTGGGCGAGCGCGGCGTACCGCTCCGGGTCCTCAAGCGCCACGGGAGTGAGCTCCGCCCGGATGAGCGAGGCAAACGCCAGGAACGAGAGGATGACGGCCAGGGACGCCAGGGCAAGGGCGTAGTGGCCGGAGAGGTGGGCGAGGGTCCCGGCACGGGCAGGTTGTGGGGAGGCCAGCCGGGCGTCATCCTCACTTTCGGCCGGCGGTTCGGCAGGCGGGGCGTTGGGGGCGGCAGCGTCGTGTGCAGCGAGAATGGCGGCTACCGGCGACCAGGCGCCGATGAACAACCCGGGCAACACGAAGCCCATGCACACCAGCCCAATCCCCATGAACCCGGTGGTGGCAGAGCTGGCGGTGGAAACCCCGGCCTGCGCCGAAAGCGCGTAACCCGCGGCGATTGCCGCTGCGACGGTCAATCCCGCCAAGGCCGAAGCTTCGAGGCCGGCAGCGAACCCGGTGAGGACGTTCGAGGCAGGGCTGGTTTGGGAGGCGCGGGCAACACGGCGAGCGCCATACCAGGGGCCAAGGGGTGACCGCCGGGACAGGACCAGCAGGAGCACGGCAGCGGCTCCGCCAGCCGCAACGGAGCCGGAGAACCAGTACCAATCGTCGCTGAGCATGG
>JBBIVC010000103.1:0-7562 GCA_037439905.1 Thermoflexus sp. | reverse complement strand
GCAAGGGAGCTGGCGGCCCGGCTCGAAAGTGAATCGGACGAGGGGGACCTGGTGTTGGAGCAGCTGCAGGTTATCGCCGCCGGCGGACGCACTGACTACCAGGGGTTCTTCGAACCGCTGCTGTACCGGACCACCGCACTGGAGCACCTGGCGGAGGGCAGCCTGGTGGTCTTCGATGACCCGGAGGACGGCGAGGAGGCGCTGGCAACCGTCATCGAACATGAGGCACGGACGCAGGGGGAGCTCGAGGCGCGCAAAGCGATCCCGGCCGGCCTGCCGCGCCTTCGAGAGGAGCCGGGGCTGGTTCGCGGGGCGGCCGGGCGCTTCGCGACGGTCCACCTGCAACGGTTCGGGAGCGAAGAGCTGGGAGCGAAGCGGTTGCCCCTGGCGGCGACCCCGAGCTTCGCGGGGAAGCTGAAACCGCTTGCACAGCAGTGCTCGGCATGGGCCCGGCAGGGCCGTGCCGTCGTCATCGTGTCGCAGCAGGCGCTTCGGCTGGCCGAACTGCTCGATGAGGAAGGCGTGAGCGCCGGCCTGGTACGCCGGCTGCCGGAACGGCCCGAGGGCGGTCGGATCACGCTCACACCCATCGCGTTGAGCGGCGGCTTCGCAGTGGCGGACCTGCTGACGGTGATCACGGATGCAGAGGTGTTCGGGCTGCGCAAGCGGCGGAGGCCCACGCGGGCGCATCACGGTGTCCGGAGCGACCTGGTTTCGACGCTGGAGGTGGGCGACTACCTGGTGCACGCCGACCACGGGATCGCGAGGTACGGCGGGCTCATCCGGCGGACGGTGGAGGGGGTAGAGCGCGAGTACCTGGAGTTGCAGTACGCCGATAACGACCGGCTGTACGTGCCGGCGGACCAGCTGGAGTCGGTCTCGCGGTATTTGGGGCCGACGGATCACCCGCCCGCGCTCACACGGCTGGGGTCGCAGGAGTGGACCCGCGCGAAGCGGCGAGTGAAGCAGGCGGTGGTCGAGCTCGCGCAGGACCTCATCGAGCTCTACGCGAAGCGGGAGCTGGCGCGGGGCCACGCATTCCCGCCGGACAACGCCTGGCAGATGGAGATGGAAGCGGCATTCCCGTTTGTGGAAACGGCGGACCAGCTGCTGGCGATCGCCGAAGTGAAGCAGGACATGGAGCGGGCGCGTCCGATGGACCGGCTGATTTGCGGCGACGTTGGTTATGGCAAGACAGAGGTGGCGATCCGGGCGGCGTTCAAGGCGGTGACGGACGGCAAGCAGGTGGCGGTGCTGGTGCCGACAACGGTGCTGGCGGAGCAGCATGGCAACACGTTCCGGGAGCGGGTCGCCGGGTTCCCGGTGCGCGTGGAGGTGCTCTCGCGCTTCCGCAGCGAGCAGGAGCAGCGGGAAATCGTGGCCGGGATCGCCTCGGGGGAGGTGGACATCGCGATAGGCACGCACCGGCTGTTGCAGAAGGACGTGCAGTTCAAGGACCTAGGGCTGGTGATCATCGACGAGGAGCAGCGGTTTGGGGTGAGCCACAAGGAGCGGCTGAAGCAGATGCGCGCCGAGGTCGACACGCTCACGCTATCGGCGACGCCCATCCCGCGGACGCTGCAGATGTCGCTGGTGGGGATCCGGGACATGAGCACGGTCATGACGCCGCCGGAAGAGCGGCAACCGATCCGCACTTATGTATTGCAGTGGGACGATGAGCTGATCCGGGAGGCGATCGACCGGGAGCTGCAGCGCGGGGGGCAGGTGTACTTCGTGCACAACCGGGTGCACAACATCGAGCGAATCGTGACGCGGTTGCGGAACATCGTCCCGGAAGCGCGGATAGCGGTGGGGCACGGACAGATGCCGGAAGAGCAGCTCGAGCGCGTGATGGCAGAGTTCGGGGCCGGCGAGCACGACGTGCTGGTCTGTACGACGATTATCGAGAGCGGGCTCGATATCCCGAACGCGAACACGATCATCATCAACGACGCAAACACGCTCGGCCTGGCGCAGCTGTACCAGCTGCGGGGACGGGTGGGGCGCTCGGCGAACCGCGCGTACGCCTACCTGCTCTACGACAAGGACCGGGCGATGAGCGAGACGGCTCAGAAGCGGCTGGAGGCGATTTTCGAGGCGACGGAGCTTGGCGCGGGGTTCCAGATCGCGCTCCGCGACCTGGAAATCCGGGGAGCCGGGAACGTGCTGGGGACCGAGCAGAGCGGGCACATCGCCGCGGTTGGTTTCGACATGTACTCGAAGCTGGTAGCCGAGGCCGTAGCTGCCCTGAAGAAAACGGTGGCGTTGGACATCCCGGCGGGGCCGGAACCGCTGCCACCAGCCCCGGTGATCGACCTGCCGTTGAGCGCCCACATCCCGGAGACCTACATCGGGGATGTCCATGACCGGCTGGCTGTGTATCAGCGGGTCGCGGAGATCGATTCGGTGGAAGGTGTGGCAGCGATGCAAGAGGAGCTGCGCGACCGGTTCGGGAGCGTTCCAAGGTCGGTGGAGAACTTGCTCTACGTTTCGCTGGTGCGGTCGCTGGGGCGGCGGGCGAAGGTGGAGAGCATCAAGACCGACGAGCACATGTTCCACATCCGGGTACGTGGTGGGACCACGCCGGCGCTGCGGTCGGCGGTCGAGGGGCTCGGGCTGCGGGAAGTGCTGGTGGGGCCGAACCAGGTCCGGATCGACCGGGTGGGAGCGGGAGCGAGTTGGATGCCGCTGCTGGTGCGGGTCCTGCGAGCGATGCGGGGGATAGCCAACCGGGATCAGTCGGCGGAGGCCGGACCGGTGGCGAAGTCCTCGCTGGCGGGATAGTCCTCTTCCGCGGATGCGAGGCGCGCCGGGGCGAGGCGGCGTTCGGCGAGCGCCAGGACAATCGAGGCTGCGACCATCGCGAGGCCGGTGGCGAGGACGATGGCATAGTTCCGCAGGGGAACCTCGAACACCGACCGCATGATGGCGCGAACGTCGCCTTCGAACGGGTCGCCGCCGCCGAGGCGGCCGGCAAGCCACCAGAGGGCTGCGAAGAGCAACAGGCCGGGCACGGAGCCGACCGCGGTGGCGAGGCCAAGGCCACGCAGACGTCCCCAGCCTTCGGCCGTCGCCGCGAAGAGGGCGCCCAGCGCGGCTGAGAGGACTGCAAGGATGACCGCGGCGAACGTCGCGCGGTCGTGTGTGGACGAAGAGACCTGGCTGACCGCGAGCTCAACGAGCCCCTGGGATGAGAAGCGATTAAAGGATTGCTCGCCGGTGCGGTCGAAGGCGGCAAGGCCATCGGCGTAGACCAGCGCGGCGGACCGCTGGACCAGGAGCCGGGCGAGCTGCGCATCGGTGAGGTCGAGGAGTTCGGAGCGAGACAGGGCGATATCGAGCGGATAGCCCGGCAGGGTGAAGACTTCGGCGTTCGCGTCGCGGGCGCGGGCGCGGGCAGGGGGGGCCTCATCGGCCACCAGCTGGTTCACGTCGGTGACGATAGCGATGCCACTTTCGAGGACAGGGAGCGCGTTGGCCGGGGCGGTCAGCTGGCGGACGCTGAGGGCGATGAGCAGGAGGAAGAGCGAAATCGCGAAGAGGGCGCCGACGAGCGACCGGCGGCCCTCAGAGGTTGCGGTCGCTTCGCTGTAAACGCGGTCGCGCAGGGTTACCCGGTCGAAGTCGTCGGCTGGATGCACGGGCGAAGGTTACAGCAGCCGGACGACGATGGTGCCGGCGATGCGGTCGTGGAGGGTGCGGCGGTGGCGGTCGAACGCGGCCCAGATGAAGCCGAAGGCGATGAGGACAAACGCGCCGGCAAGGATGGCGCCCGCGATGGCGGTGGATTCGCGGAGGGCGTAGGCGGCCAGGATGCCAGCACCGGCGATGAGGACGTAGACGAGGAGGCCGATAACGCGCGCCATGGCTCCCAGCACGCCGAGGGGACGGCCGTCGGAGCGAATGACCATGAGCTGCATGACCGAAGCGCCGACGGTCTGGCCCTTCCAGGCGAAGCCAATGAAGAAGTACAGGAGGAGCGCGGCGGGAATAAAGCCCACGCAGACCCAGAACGCGTTGAGCGCAGTGCTGGAGGGCTCGACGCGTTCGAAATCGGAGGAGATGAGGACAATGAGCGCCCCGGCTGTGACGAGGAGGGCGGCGATGATGAACATTACCAGGATATCGAGGACGCCGGCGGCGACGCGCGATTCGAAGGAAGCGTAGTGGAGACGGCGTGCTGGGCGGGTCCCTCGGCCGGCATCGGACATGTTGGCAGCCGCACTCACGGTCATAGCGTCAGGTGCAGTCTACCGCGGGCAGGGTAAGAGGATAGCCGAGACGGTTCAGGGCGATTCACCGGGGCGAGCCTTTCGAGGCTGTACAGTTGCAGGGATGGCAGCACTGCGCGCGGTGAAGGCGGCGACCGAGGTGGAGTACCGGCCCTGGCGGCCACCATGGTGGGGCGTCGTGGTGGTGGGGGCGGGCGTCGCCGGGGTGGTGCTGGGGCTACTGGTGAGCGCGTTCGCTCCGCGGGGGCCACTTTCCGGGTACGAGTACCACCTCTGGAAATGGCAGGCCGACACGTTGCTCGGGACCGTGTTTTCGGTGGCCGGGATCGGGCCGGACCCCGATGAGACGGCAGGAGATGAAGCGTTGGTCGCCTACTTCCGGCTGACATCCCAGATCCGGGCGGCGACCGACACCGAGGAGCCAGACCTGGCGCTCGTGGAGACCCTGGAGAACGAGCGCGCGACCTACGAGAACGACGTGGAGCGTGTCATCGAACAGCGGATCGACGAGGCCATCCGCAGTGTTGGCCTCCAGAGAAGGCTGCCGCTCTTCAACGGTGTGAGCCTGACGTGGCCGCCGGTGAATTTCGAGCTGACGAGCCCGCCGCGGCTGCTGGTACGTTCGCCGCGAGACCGCATCGAGCGTGCGGGTGACACACTGCTCAAGAACGACCTGTCGCTTCGTGACATCCAGCGCATCGAGGAGCGGACGGACAACGAGAAAACGGTATCGCTGGTGATCTCGATCGGTGGGCTGGCAGCCTACCCGGCGATTGTGCGGGACGACCGGGCGTATGGATCGGTGCTGGAGACCGCGGCGCACGAGTGGGTGCACCATTACCTGGCGTTCTATCCGCTTGGCGAGCAGTGGGGGAAGGGAGGCGACGCGGAGACGCTGAACGAGACTACGGCAGACCTGGCCGGGCGGGAGATCGCGAAGCTTGTGAACGATCGTTACCCGGTCGAATTCGCGGATGGAGAGGACGGGCGCGCGCCATCCCGGCCGGGAAACGGCATCGATTTCAACAAGGAGATGCGCGAGCTGCGGCTGCAGGTGGATGCGCTTTTGGCGGAGGGCAAAGTTGCGGAGGCCGAGGCGGCGATGGAGGCGAAACGCGCGTATCTGAACGAGAACGGCATCACGATCCGGAAGATCAACCAGGCGTACTTCGCGTTCTACGGGACATACGCGGACAGCCCGCAATCTTCGAGCCCAATCGGGCCGAAGGTGAACCGGGTGTGGGAGCTGACCGGGAACGTCGGGACATTCTTGCGGGCGATGCGCGACGTGACGAGCGTGGCAGACCTGGACCGGGTGATTGCGGTGCTGGAGCGCGGCACCGGGAACAACTGAGGCAGCCACCCGGGGTGCGACGGCGGGGCCGGGGTTCCCGTATGATTCGCGCGCACCAAACACCACGGATCGAGGGCAGAACCATGGGTCAGATCACTGGCGCGCAAATCGTCGCGCGGGCACTGAAGCAGCAGGGCGTAGAGTACATGTTCGGGATCGTGGGGATCCCGGTCATCCCGATCGCAGCGTTCGCCCAGCGGGAGGGGATCAAGTTCTACGGGTTCCGGAACGAGCAGGCGGCGAGCTACGCGGCGGCGGCGGTGGGGTATCTGACCGGGCGACCGGGGGTCTGCCTTGGTGTTTCGGGGCCGGGGATGATCCATGGCGTGGCGGGCATGGCGAACGCGTGGGCGAACTGCTGGCCGATGATCCTGATCGGCGGCGCGAACGATTCGTACCAGAACGGCATGGGCGCATTCCAGGAAGCGCCGCAAATCGAAGCGGCGCGGCCGTTCGCGAAGTATTGCGCGCGCCCCGACAGCATCGCCCGGTTGCCGTTTTATGTGGAGCAGGCGGTTCGGACCTCGATGTATGGGCGCCCGGGGGCGGTGTACCTGGACCTTCCGGGCGACATCATCAGCGGGTCGGTGGAAGAGGAGGAGCTGGAGTTTCCGCCCCGGTGCCCCGATGCCCCACGGATGATGGCACCGCAAGAGAGCATCGATGCGGCGATGGCCGCGTTGAAGAGCGCGGAGCGGCCGCTCGTGATCGTCGGGAAGGGTGCTGCGTATGCGCGAGCCGAGAACGAGGTGCGGGAGTTCCTCGAAGCGACGCAGCTGCCATACCTGGCCTCGCCGATGGGCAAGGGCGTGATGCCGGACGATCATCCGCTTTCGATTGCGCCCGCGCGGTCGGCGGCGCTGCAGGGGGCGGACGTTGTGCTCCTGATGGGGGCGCGGCTGAACTGGATCATGCACTTCGGACGGCCTCCGCGGTTCGACCCCAAAGTCCGCGTCATCCAGATGGACATCTCGGCCGAGGAGATCGGGACGAACGTACCGGCCGAGGTGGCGCTGGTGGGTGATGCGAAGGCGATTACAGCGCAGCTGAACGCTCACCTGAAGGCGCACCCCTGGCAGTACCCTTCGGAGACGACCTGGTGGACGGGGCTGCGCAAGAAGATCGATGAGAACGCGGCGACGGTGGCGGAGATGATGGCCGACGACTCGGTACCGATGAGCTACTACCGCGTGTACCGGGAGATCCGGGACCTCATCCCGCACGACGCCATCATCCAGAACGAGGGTGCGAGCACGATGGACATCGGGCGGACGCTGATGCCCAACTTCCTGCCGCGGCACCGGCTGGACGCCGGGAGCTTTGGGACGATGGGCGTGGGGCTGGGGCAGGCCATCGCGGCGGCGGCGGTGCACCCGGACAAGCACGTCTTCTGCATCGAGGGCGACTCGGCCTTCGGGTTCAGCGGGATGGAGGTGGAGACGGCGGCGCGCTACGGGATGAAGAACATCACCTTCATCATCATCAACAACAACGGCATCGGCGGCGGGCCGGACACGCTGGACCCGACGCGCGTGCCGCCAAGCGCCTACACGCCAAACGCGCACTACGAGAAGATGGCGGAGATCTACGGCGGGAAAGGGTTCTTTGTGACGGAGCCGGGTCAGCTGCGGCCCGCGCTGGAGGAGGCGATCGCCGCAGACAAGCCGGCGATTGTGAACATCATGATCAGCGCGCGGAGCCAGCGGAAGCCGCAGCAGTTCGCCTGGCTGACGCGGTAGCGCGCGACGGGAGGATGCGGCGAGGGCGGAGTGGACCTCGGCCCTCACCTGGCCCTTCGTTCGAACACCCGGGTACGCCAGCCGAACGGGGGCGGACGGTGGCTCAACCCGCCCCTTCAGCGCTCGCCCAGTAACCGGTCGTACTCGGCGTGGGTGCCGATCCAGAACCAGAGGACCCGGTCGTCGTTTCGTTCACCGAGGGCCCGGTAGTGAAGCCCCACTCTCACGGACCAGATG
>JBBIVC010000102.1:5640-7582 GCA_037439905.1 Thermoflexus sp. | reverse complement strand
AGGTGCCAGACCCGGTGGCCGGCCCGGACGACCTCCTGGTGCGGGTGCGCGCGACGGCGTTGAACCGGGCGGACCTGCTCCAGCGGATGGGCGGCTATCCCCAGCCGGGGCGACGGCCGGCGCACGAAATCCCGGGGCTGGAGTTCGCGGGCGAGGTGGCCGCGATGGGCGAGCGGGTGGAGGGCTTCGCGGTGGGCGACCGGGTGATGGGGCTGCTGGCCGGGGGCGGCTATGCGGGGCTGGTGACGACGCACCACCGGCTGGCAATGAAGGTGCCGGAAAAGCTCTCGTGGGCTGAGGCGGGCGCCACGCCAGAGGTCTTCATCACCGCGCACGATGCGCTGATGCAGTGCGGGATGGTGGCCGGCGAGACGGTGCTCATCCACGCGGCGGGGTCGGGCGTGGGTGTGGCGGCGATCCAGGTCGCGAAGGCGCTTGGCGCCGGGCTGGTACTGGGGACAGCGGGGAGCGACGACAAGCTGGAGCGGGCACGCGAGATCGGGCTGGACGTGGGCATCAACTACCGGACACAGGACTTTGCGGAAGAGGCGTTGCGCGCGACGGGCGGGCGGGGCGCAGACGTCATCCTGGACGTGATCGGGGCGGATTACTGGGAGCGCAACATGCGGGCACTGGCCCTCAAGGGCCGGATGGTGATCGTGGGGCTGATGGGTGGAAACAGCACCAATGCGAACATCGGCGTGCTGCTGCAGAAGCGGGCGCAGGTGCGAGGAACGACGCTACGAGCGCGTCCGCTGGAGGAAAAGGCCATGGCAACGCGGGCGTTCGAAAAGAGCGTGCTCCCGCACATCGCGTCGGGGCGAATCAGGGTGGTGGTCGACCGGGAGTTCGAGCTGGGCGATGCGGCCGCTGCACACGAGTACATGGGCTCGAACGCAAACTTCGGGAAGGTTGTGCTGCGGGTGAGCTAACGCCTGTTGGGGAGCGGGCGTCCCATCCGCGTGAGCTATTCGGCGGCGACTGGCTGGGGGGTGTCCCCGGGTTCCTTCTTGACCCGCTCCATGTGCTCAAGGCCTGCCATGCTGAAGCCAAGGTCGCCGAGTTCGCAGAGGAAGCTGCAGTAGGTGAGCCGGAGGGCGCTGGTGGACTTGGTGGGGAGGTAGGCGAGGTTGCAGCGCTTGCAGCGCGGCATGGACACCAGTTCACCATCGACGGCGGGGCGGGGCACTGGCATCGATTCGTCTCGGTCTTCGGTCATGGTACTCATGGATGGTGGTCCTTCCTCCAGTATGCGCCTGTTGTGCGGTATGTGCGCGGATACCGGGAGGGATTCCTACAGCTATCCAACATTCTGAAGCGAGACCGGGGGGAAGGCGAGCGCCAGTCGTTGCATCCGTGGGGGCCATTCGGCCAAATCCGCCTTGCAATCGTATGAAATTCGTGGGAAAGCGATTGCCCGGCGTGTTAGGGATTGCTAGGGTGTCGGGTGAGGGATTCGTATACCGCTCATCGGGTCTACCGGGCGGTAGCGAGGAGGGATACAGCCAGCCGTGGCAGTGGTGAAATCGGCCGCGGAGCCAGGCGATCGGCAGAGGCCGGCCGCCATCCGGTGGCGCGTCGTGGCGGGCGAGATGCTCGGGACGGCGGTCGTGCTGGCGGTGTACTTCCTGCTGCGCGGGATCCGCCCTCCGGATGTGGAGGAATCGGTGAGCCGGAGCCTCCAGCTGATCCGGTTCGAGCAGCGGCTCGGGGTGTTCCAGGAGGTCCACTGGCAGGCGTTCTGGCTGGATTACGGCTGGGCGATGAGGATCGCCAACGTGGTCTATGCCTGGTTCCACTACCCGGTGATGCTCGTCATCGGCTTGTGGCTCCTGCTGAAGGACCCGGTGCGGTTCCGGTTTGTGCGGAACGTGATGTTCGTTTCGGCGGCGGTGGGTGTCGTGAGCTACTGGGTGCTGCCGGCCGCGCCACCGCGGCTGAT
>JBBIVC010000102.1:2739-5610 GCA_037439905.1 Thermoflexus sp. | reverse complement strand
ACGGGCCGGCGAGCAATGTGAACTACTTCCAGCCGGGGCCGTTCGTGAACGACCTGGCGGCGCTGCCGAGCTTCCATTTCGGCTGGATCCTGCTGTCTTCGATGGCGGTCTGGTACAACACAACGAGCCGGGTGGTGCGAGGATTCGCGGTGCTGATGTCGGTGGTGATGTGGTGGGCGGTGACGGTGACCGGGAACCACTACTTTTTCGACATGGTGATGGGCGGGGTGGTGGTGGTGCTTTCGTGGATGTTCGTCTCGGGCCTGGGCGATGTGCATTTGCGCGACGTTTGGGCGCCGGTGCAGCGGGTGATTGCCGGGCGGCGGACTCCTCCTTCTTTCGAGTGATCGTGGCCCGCGGGGTTGGCGGTATGTGGCGCGGGCCATAGTGGCGCGTGGCGGGGGCTTCTACCTTCGAATGCGGCCCGGCAGCGCGGGCCACGAGGAGGAGAACTTCACCATGAGGACACGGTACGAAGCGCGGCCCGGCGCAGGTGCGGGAGTCATCCCGCTGCAACGGAGCCGCCTCGGCCTGGCGCTGCCCGCCAGCATGCATCCGCGGGTGCTTGCGGCGCTGGCACGGAAGGCCGAAGAGAGTGGCTACGATTCGCTCTGGATCGAGCAGGAGCCGGGCGAACGAACGGATACTCTATCGACGCTGGCCTACCTTGCGGGCAGCACGAACCGGATCGCGCTCGCGGCACGCCTGGACCTGCCGGCAGGGTGCGCTCACTGGCACCTGCTGGAACGGCTGACGAGCGTTGCACGGCTGACGGACGGGCGGCTCGTCCTCGGGGTCGACCACCCGGTGGAGCTTGGCGACGGGAGCTTTGCGCAGCTGGCCCCGGCACAGGTGACCGGGGTGGTGCGCGACCCGGGATCCCCGCCCGACGTGGTTGGCGCAACGGTTGTGGCGGCGTGCGAAGTGACCTACCAGCCCGTGGAGGGCGCGCGGCCCGCGTTCACCGGTACGTTCGAGCAGATTGCGGACGATGTGGAGCGGTACCGGCGGATGGGGGCGTATGAGGTGGCCCTGGACCTGCGTCACTCCGCCTCCATCGGCTCGGCCGATGACTACGTGTGGCACATCGAGCGATTGCGCGAGGCGGTTGAGCCGGGCATGGCAACCCGGCGAGTGCCAGGCAGGGCAGCCGACCTGTTCGATTCGATCACGTAGACGCATCCGCGCGGCACGCGGCCGCAGGCGGCAGGCGCCGCTCAGTCTTCGCCGCGCGCGAGGTCTTCGGGGCGGGCCGCATCGCGGGAGCCGAGGTCGCGGCCAAGAAGCCTGAGCTCGCGCGAGAACCGTGTCGTCCGCTCGGCGATACCGGCCATGTAGGTGCGGGCAGGCGTGACCTTGACCCACAGGCGGCGGCGAGGGACGTAGAAGGTGGTGGCGAGGCCGACCATGGCCATGGCGACAGCGATCCAGATGAACGTGTCGCCAGGATCGCGGCGGACGCTCACGCCCGAGGCTTCGAGCTGGCCACCGAAGGTGTAGGTATAGCCCTGCTCGTTCTTGACCGGGACATCCCGGGTGAGGACGAGCGGGGCATCGCTGAGGCCACTGATGAGGAGGTAGGGCTTGCCATCGCCGCCGGTGGGCATCTGGACCGTGACCCGGTCATCGATGGCGCCGGGCATATCAGCGATGGTGAGCGCGGGTATCGCACGGGCCTCGAGGAAATCGAACCGGTAGCCGCCGGAGGTCGCGGATTCGCCGGGCGCCAGGGAAACCAGGGACAGGCCGGGGCCGCTGAGGTTGAGCCGCATTTCGCCCTCGCGGAAGAACCAGCCGACGGCGTAGGTCTCGACCTCCTGGGAGCCGGGGCTCCGGGGGAAGACGAGCACTGCAAGGGCGGAATCGTCGCCGCGGGATTCGGTTGGGCCGGGGTCGGTCGCCATCTGCGGGACCTCCTGGCTGAAGAGGACCTGGCCGGACAGGGTGGCGACCCGGACGACCGGGATGGTCGCGGTCTGGCTATCGAAATCGACCACGTCGTCGTAGAGGAGCTGGCCGGTTGGAGCCTGGATGCGGAGGCGGGCGATGTCGTTGAACCAGGCAGCCTGGTGGACCTTGTAGCCGAAGGCGTGGCAGGGGTCGTTCACGGTCGTCTTGCAGACCTTCACTTCGTCGCCGCGGCGGACCTCCACCATGCTGTGGTAATCGATGACGTTCCCATCGTCATCGAGGCCGCGATGGGCATCGAGCATGCGGATGAAGAGCTGGCCGGGGCCGGGATCGGCGAAGACGGGTGCCGCGGGCGTCGTCTCGGCGATGACCAGGGTGCGGTCGAAGCCGGCCATGGTAGTCAGGAGCGCGCCGATGAGGAGCATGAGGAGCGCCAGGTGGCTGAGGAAGGTGCCGTACTGGCTCCAGGCGAAGCGGTCGGCGAAGAGGTAGACGGCGCCGTCGCGCTCGGCGACGCGTTCGACGCGGTAGCGCCGGCGGCGCAGGAGGGTTTCGACGGCCGAGGCGCCGCCTTCATGGGTGAAGTCGGCCCGGTGGTGGGCACGCTCGAAGTAGGAGTCGGCGACGGTGCGCTGCGGGTGCTGGACGGCGCGCCAGGTTGGCCGAAAGCGGCTGACGGTGCAGACGGTGACCGCCACGATGATCAGCACCCAGAGGCCGTTGAACCAGGCGGAGTGGAAGACATCGAAGAGGCCGAGCGCGTCGATGGGGCCGGTGAGCGGGCCGTAGGTCTCGCGGCGCAATTCGAGCCACGCTGAGCGGGCGGCCGGGTTGGCGCGCATGGGGCCGGGAACCTGGGGGAGGACGACGCCGATAATCCCGGCGGCGAGGGCCAGGCCAACCAGGTGCGCGTCTCGCTCGAGACCGTGATTGGTTTCGCCGAGAAGCCAGCTCAGGGCA
>JBBIVC010000102.1:0-2729 GCA_037439905.1 Thermoflexus sp. | reverse complement strand
GTTCGTGAGGAGTTGCCAGGCCCAGCGGAGCGGGTCGAGGCCGCCGGGCTCGATGCGGGCACGCGGTTCATTGGCGCGGGAGGCGGCGGTCACCGGAGGCGCTCCTCGATCTCCGTGAGCTGTTCGCGCGTGATGCGGCCGTAGTAGACGCGCTCGACGAGGCCGGTGGGGTCGATGAGGTAGGTGGCCGGGAGGCCGGGGAACTGGTAAGCGTTGCTCACCTCGCCAGAGGAATCGAGGAGGATGGGGTAGGTGACACCGAATTCGCCGGCGAAGGCGCGTGCGGCCGCGGCCTGCTCCTGCTGGTTGACGCCAATGACGACGACGTTGGCTCCAGCGGGGCCCTGGTGGAACGCCTGGAGGTCGGGCGTTTCGCCCCTGCACGGGCCGCACCAGCTGGCCCAGAAGTTCAGAAGGACGTAGCTGCCGCGGTACTGGTCGAGGGTCCGGGTTTCGCCCTCGGGGGTCTTGAGCTTGAAGTTGGGGGCAGCGCGGCCCTCGCGGGCGGCAGGGGCGCGGCCGGTGGGGTTGAGCGATTCGGGGAGGGCGATGATGCCGAGACCGGGCGTGCCGTTGCCGGCCGAGCTCCCACCATCGCGGAATTCGAACCACCAGATGGCGACGCCAACGACGAGGATAACGAGCGCGGCGAGCCCGAGGGTGGAGCCGGGGCCGGAGTATTCGCGCCGCCGTTGCGGCCGTTCGTCGGGGAGGGTTGCAGTCATGCGGGCGCTGTGAAAGAGGGTAGCATCCAGCAGGAGGAAGGGAAGAGGAAGGAAGAAAGTCGGACGACTCAGGGCTCTTCGCGAAGGACGCCAACAGCCGGGCCGAAGTCGCGGTCGTAGCTGAGTATCGCTTCGAGCCGCTTGCGGAGGACGTGCTGCACCGAAAGGGCGTCTTCGAAGTCGAGGTTCGACCGCTCATAGAGGTCAAGCGCGGCCAGAATCCAACTCTTGGATTCCATCCTAAGTCCTCTCGCTTCGATGAGGGGCCTGATGAGCGCGGACACCTCCTGGCGCGGGAGCCGGTACAGAGCGGGCGAAGAAAGGACGAAGACCACTTCAGCGAGGACGCTTTCGCTGGTGAAAAGCTCGATTTCCCCACGCTCCGCCGCCTCGAAGAGGGCTACGCAGCGCTCAGACTTGGCCAGATCGTCCTGAGTGAGCGCACGAATGAAAACGGTAGCATCGACGAACTTCATAGTTGCTTGCGACGCCAGCGGGCCGCCCTATCGCCCTTCATCCGCCGTTCCACTTCCGCCTCCGGGATTCCGAGCGCGGGGACGGCGGCAGCCACATCGCGAACCCGCCGTGCCCGGCGCCGCATGATGACGACATCGCCCTGCACCTCGAACTCAAGCCGATCCGACGGGTGAAGGCCGAGCTGATCCCGGACCTCCTTGGGGATAGTGACCTGACCCTTGCTGGTAATGGTGGTGCTCCTTGCCATTACTTCCTCCTGAAGTAATACTACGCCGGGCTGGGGGCGGCGGCCAGTGGTTCTCCGGGCCCCCGTTCCGCATTTCCCTCAGATGCCCCATAATCCGAACATCTGTGCGATAGGGGCAGAGCATGGCCAAGCCACCGCCCGCGTATCCTGTGCCGGCCGTGAGGCCGGTACCGCCCGCTGTCATCGCCGAGAAGGTGGTGGCAGACCTCCAGGCGCGGCAGACCGAGACCACGGTGCGACGGATCGCGGAGCGGCCACCCCGCTACGGCGAGTGGCCGGAAGGGCTGGACGGCCGCCTGGTCGAGGCGCTCCGCAAGCGGGGCATCGAGCGGCCGTACACGCACCAGGCGGCGGCGATTACCAACGCACTGGCGGGGAAGAACAGCGTGGTGGTGACTCCGACGGCGAGCGGCAAGACGCTGTGCTACAACGCGCCAGTGCTCGATGCGATCCTGAAGGACAGCTCGACGCGGGCGCTGTACCTGTTCCCGACGAAGGCCCTGGCGCAGGACCAGCTGGACGAGCTGCACGGGCTCATCACGAGCATCGGCGAGGAGATCCGGACCTTCACGTACGACGGCGATACGCCTGCGGACGCCCGGCGAGCGGTGCGGACGGCGGGGCACATCGTGCTCACCAACCCTGACATGCTGCACGCGGCGATTCTTCCCCATCACACGAAGTGGATGCAGCTGTTCGAAAGCCTGGACTATGTGGTGATCGACGAGTTGCACACCTACCGGGGGGTGTTCGGGAGCCACCTGGCGAACGTGCTGCGGCGGCTGCGGCGGATCTGCCAGTTTTACGGATCGGACCCGACATTCATCCTCTGTTCGGCGACGATTGCGAACCCGGGTGAGCTGGCGCGGGCGCTGGTGGGCGATGACGTCGAGCTCATCGGCGACAACGGGGCGCCGTCAGGCGAGCGGATGGTGGTAATCCACAACCCGCCCGTGGTGAACCGGGAGCTCGGCATCAGGCAGTCGGCCCTGAAGGCGGCACGGGACATCTCGGCGCAACTCATCCGCGCGGGGGTGCAGACGATTGTGTTCGCGCCAAGCCGCACCCGGGTGGAACTGCTGCTGACGTATCTGCGCGAAGCGTTGCGGAGCAAGCCGGGCGACCCCGAGCGGGTGACCGGGTACCGGGGGGGCTACCTTCCGAACGAGCGGCGAGGGATCGAGCGGGGGCTGCGGGAAGGGACCATCCGGGCCTGGAAGGCCCACCGGACCATGGGGACCTACCAGGAGAACCGGGGCGGTCCGGCCGGCCGGGAGGAG
>JBBIVC010000101.1:0-7585 GCA_037439905.1 Thermoflexus sp. | reverse complement strand
CCGCGAACTCTCCGAAGCAAAGGCCGGCGGCGTCGATACCCTGATCGACCTCACAACGCCCGACCTCGGCCGCGACGTCGAATTCATCCGCGATGTCTCGCGCGCTTCTGGCGTCCATGTCATCGTCGCCACCGGCATCTGGCGCGATATCCCGCGCTCGTTCTGGACGCGTGATATCGACGAGATCGCCGACATCTTTGTGCGCGAGATCGAAGCCGGCATCGGCGATTCGGGCATCAAGGCTGGATGCATCAAGGTCGCGAACGACATGGGCGGCGTCTCGCCCGAAGGTGAACGCATCCTCCGCGGCGCGGCTCGCGCCCTCAAGCGCACCGGCTGCCCGATCAGCACCCACCAGTGGGCCCCGGAGGAGGTCGGCCGCCGACAGGTCGAAATCTTCCGGGAGGAGGGCGCGCCCATGGACCGCATCGCCATCGGCCACAGCGCCGACACCACTGACGTGGCCTACCTCGAAGAGCTCCTGCGGACCGGCGTCTACCTGTCCATGGACCGCTACCCCGGGGCTGCCGGCCGCCCCAACTGGGAACAGCGCAACGCCACCGTCAAGGCCCTCATCGGCCGAGGCTGGGCCAGCCGCCTCATGCTCGGACACGACCACGCGCCCTCGGCGGTCGTCCGGGGCCAGCAGGCGCCCGCAAACCCCGGCCCTACCCGCTACCTCTTCGTCAGCACGGTCGCCATCCCCGCGCTCGTCGCCCAGGGCGTCCCGGAGTCGGCCATCGACATGATGATGCGCGAGGTCCCGCGCCGCTTCCTCGCCGGGAGCTAGACCCCTCGCCACACGTACACCAGGAGCCGATATCGCCATGGACGCTCAGCACAACGAATGGGCCGCCACCCTCATCCGCCTTCTCACCCTGGCCTCGCGGCTCGAGGATGAGGGGCACTACAACCTCGCCGGGCTCGCCCGGGCAGCAGCCGACGCCATGGGCCGCCGGGCCGCGTACCAGGCCGCAACCGCGTCCACTGCGCCCGGCCTGGTCGAAGAGATCACGCAGGCGGCGTCGGCGCTCGCCCGGGCCGGTGCGAACGAAGATCTGCTCACGGCGCTGCATCGCGGCGCAGAGGCCATCGCCGCGGGCCGCGTCGCCACCATCGCCGAAACGCCCCACGCCCACGTCTGCCGGACGTGCGGACACCTCACCATCGGGCCACCGAAGGACCACTGCCCCTCGTGTGGCGCCTGGCCCCGAACGTTCCAGTGGTTCGCTCCGAACTACTGGTTTGATGCGCTCGACCCTTTCGCCGCGATAGAACAGCTGCGCCAGACACCCTCCGATGTGGCTGTGCTCCTTGAAGGGCTCTCAGAGCGCGAGATGGCGCACAACCCTCGGGAGGGCCAGTGGGCCATCCGCAACGTCGTTACTCACCTACGCGACGCGCAGGAAGTACTGGATTACCGGCTCGACCTGTTCGCCGCCGGGGAGCGCCCGGTCCTGGCATCGAAGGCCGTGTGGACATGGGCCACCCGGGAGGAGGAACGGCAACCCGTCACGCGGGAAATCTTCGAGGACTACCAGGCAACCCGCCGGAAAATCCTCGCCCGGCTGGAAGCGCTGCCTCTCGCCGAATGGTGGCGCACCGGCTTCCACGAGGAGTTTGGCGAAGTTTCGCTCCGGCAGCAGGTGAGCTATTTCGCCTCCCACGAGCTCACCCATCTGCCCCAGATTGCGCGGCTCCGTCAGCAGCTGACCGCGGCCGGCTGAACTTCCCCGCCACCAGGAGGGGGCTACCGCGCGCCTGGCTCCGGCGCCTCTTCCCGGATGATCCGCACCACGCGCGCCAGCGTCTCCAGCCGCTCCTCCATGGTCGCACCCTCCGGCTGCACGCGGATGGTGTTCACGCCCGCATCCCGGTGCTTCCGGATGCGCTCGCGCACCATCGCCTCCGTCCCCAACAGGTTCGATTGCAGCACCATCTCGTCGGGCACGAGTTGGGCCGCCTCCTCGCGCTTGCCCTCCAGCCAGAGCCGCTGCACGGCCAGGGCCTCGTCGGCGTAGCCGGCCCGCCGGTAAGCCGCGTTGTAGAAGTTGTGCTGGCGCGAGCCCATCGCCCCGAGCGTGAACGCCAGTCCCGGCTTTCGCGGAGCAATCAGGCGCTCAACGTCGTCCGAAAACTGCACCACGCCTCCCGCCGCCTGCAGGTCGATCGCAGAGAGACTCCGCCCTGCCCGCTCGGCGCCCCGCCGGATCGAGTCGAAGAAGATGTCTGCGTGCTCGGGCATGAATGATGTGCCGATCCACCCGTCCGCGATCTCGCCGGTCAGTTCGAGCGATTTCGGGCTCAGGGTGGCCAGGTACACCGGGATCTGCGCCGGGGGCGCCGAGCTCTTGAGCGCCTTGCCCTCGCCGCCCGGGAGCGGCAGCTCGTAGTACTCCCCCTGGTAGGCCACCCGCTCGCCTCGCGTCACCATCCGCACGATGTTCACCGCATCGCGGATGCGCGGCAGCGTCCGAGCGAACCGCACGCCGTGCCACCCTTCCACCACCTGCGGCCCGCTCGCCCCCAGCCCCAGCGTGAATCGCCCGTTCGAAAGCGAATTCAGCGTGAGCGCCGTCATCCCCAGCATCGCCGGGGAGCGCGAACCGAGCTGCATGATCCCGGTCCCGAGGCGGATCTTCTCCGTCTTCCCGGCCAGGTAGCCGATCGGCGTCGCCGCGTCGAAACCCCAGGTCTCCGCGGTCCAGCAGAAGTCCACTCCCAGCTTCTCCGCTTCCTGCACGAACGCCGCTGCCCGTGCCCAGTCTGGCCCGCCACCGAAGCCAATCGCTATTCGCATCGCTGCCCTCCGTGACCCGGAGTCTACCCCCTCCCGGCGCATTCAACCGCTGCCCGCGCCAACGCCCGGTCCCGCACGCGTTCGAAGGGCCGCCACTGCCCGGCCTACGGACCACCGTATCGGCCCGGTTAGGCCGACTGGTCGCCGGGCCCGATGACCGGCGGATAGTATGGCCGGTCGCCAAGCGCCTGCACCGCCGCCCAGTACTCCCGGCCCATCGATTTGCCCTGCTCCTCCAGGTCCAGGGCCTGGCGCCGGTACTCCCAGCTCTCCGGGTGGAGACGCACCGCCTCGGCGAAGTGCGCCTGCGCCCGGCTGGCGTGCCCATGCTCCCAGAGGTACTCGCCCAGGCGGAAATGGGCGCGCGCCAGCTCGTGCTCCATGCTCGGGCCCGCCACGCGCCGCCGCACCTCCGCTTCGTCGAGCGCCCACGGCGAAGCGCTCCCCCGGCGCGCCCAGTCGCGAATACCATCGAGGTACCGCTGCCGCGCGGCGCGCAGCACCTGCAGGTCCTCCGCGGCGAGCCGCCCGGTCGCCGGGTCCATCTTCCGGAACGCATCGTTCGTGCCCGCAGGCTCCGCCGGCCGCACAATGCGCCCTTCTTCGTTGATCCACACGGCGGTGGGCACATTCACCATCCCGAACAGTTCCGCGACAACGTGCTGGCGATCGACCAGGCACGGGTACGTTGGGCTTGCAGCCTCGATGTACGGCAGTGCCGCTTCAACACCTCGCGACTCGAGTGCGACCGCGACGATCGTGAGGTTGGTTTCGGCCAATTCCCGCGTCAGCGCCTGCCACACGGGCAGGTCATGCCGGCATCCTCACCACGATGCCCACGAGACCAGGAACACCTTGCGCCCGCGGAACTGGCTGAGGGTGTATTCCGTCCCCCGGTAGTCGGGGAGCCTGAAGTCCGGCGCCATGGCCGAGTCCAGCGCTACCGCCCGGTCCGCCGGCGCCTCGCCGATGCACCACGTCCCCGTGTCCGCATCCTCCACCAGCGGCTGGCCAAGATGAGCCGCAAGGGCGGCCATGTTGAACCAGCCGTCGCGCTCGAATGCGGCCGCGCGTCCCGGCGGCAGCGGCACGCACCGCTCGCCCAGGCACACACCCTCGGGCTTGAGTTCCCAGCCGGTGAGGGCAGCCATCTGATCCACGGGGACCCACGGCCCGCTCGCAGGCCCGCCCGCCGGGATTGCGGCCGTGCGCCCATTGATGAGCAACGTCGCCACGTGCCGGCACGATACGCTTCCTCTGCGCCCGCAACCAGCGGCGGGCCCGCGAGCGAACCCGGCAGGCCCGCCACCGGAGCGGACGGCCCTTCGGGGCTATCCCCAGCGCGGAGCTTCGCCCAGGTCGATCCCCAGCGTCACCTTGCCGACGATCTCCGGGGCCAGCAGGCTATTGGCCGGGTGGAACCCGCCGCACCGCACATCACGGTAGAGCCGCTCCAGTTCGTTGCCCGCGAACATCCCTGCGCCACCCGAGATCGCCATCGCCTTGTCGACCACCAGCTTCGCGGCCTCGACCGCGTTGTGCTTCGCCGAGACCAGCTTCCCTGGCCAGCTGTGCCCGTGGTCCACCCCTCGCGACCACTCATCCGCCGTCTTCTCCACCTGCGCTTCCGCCGCGTCGAAGGCGAACGTCATCTCCGCGATGGCGTGCTGGACCTCGGGGTTGTACGCCATTGGCCGTATCAGTGCCAGCGAAGTGCGCCGGTGAGCCGTCTGGACCGCGAGGTCGATGGCGCGCCGCGCGACGCCGAGGTAGATGCTCGCGAACGTCGGCTCGGCCCACGCGAAAATGCACAGCACGAACAGGTCCGCCTGCCCGGCTGGGATGACGTTCGCGATGTACCGGTCCGGCACAAACGCGCCATCCAGCACGGTATCGTCGCTGCGAGTGGCCCGCATGCCCAGCGTGTCCCACGTCTCCTCGATGCGATACCCCTGCGTCTCACGCGGCATGAACGCGTGCACGATTTTCGGCGCGTTCGGATCGCTCGCGTCCATCGCGTGGATGCCAAGCCGCGTCCATACCGGCGTCAGGCTCCCAAACTGCTTCCGCCCCCAGAAGCGGTAGCCCCCATCCACGCGCTCGGCCCGGGCGGTCGAAAGGAACAGCGGCAGGTCGTTCCCGGCCTCGCCGTGCCCGGCGGCGAAGACCTCCCCGGCCGCTGCCTCGCGGAGCAGCCACTCCAGGCGCGCGTCGCCCATCTTCCTCATGTCCGCCGCTACGCCTGTCCAGTAGAGATGCATGTTCGTCGCAAGCGCCGTCGCCGGGGCGCGATACGCCAGCCGCCGCTGCTCCCGCGTCACCTGCGACAGGGTGTACCCCAGTCCGCCGAACTCCTCCGGGATGGCCATCTTCAGGTACCCGCTTGCGCGCAGCTCCTCGAAGTCCTCGGCGAAGAACCGGTTCTCCCGGTCGTACGCGCCCGCCCTCGCCCCGAATCGCTCGAGCATCTCCTCGGTTAGCACGTCGCGGCTCATCGTGGCAGTCATGGTGGTTCTCCTTTGCTGCAATGCTGCCGATACCCTAGCACTCGTTTCGTCATTTTCAAGCGATTAACGGAGTTTAAGGTTGTTCTACGTTGTCTGGCTCCGTGAGCCATGTCACACTCTCCCCTGATGTCGGACCTGCGCGAACAGGCGCTGCGGTGGATTGAATCCTGTTCGCCCGGCGATTCGCCCGATCCCTTCCTCGAGGAACTCGGTCTCGAATGCGCCCGCGAGGCAGCGCGCCTTGGCGCCTCAGAGCTCACGGTCGACCTCTTACTCCTGGTCTTTCTCCGCAAGTTCGCACGCTTCGGTTACTTCCTCCTCGGCCCCATCAGCATCGACGTTCGCCTGATCGAAGACGTCATCGAGCGTGGGATAGCCCGCCCGGCTTATGGCGGCGCCGCCAGCGAGGGCGAGATGGCCCGGTTCGCCCGGCGCCTCCTCGATGACCTACGCCGTCTCGGCCGAAGACGCGCAGACGAGCTCGACCTCCTCCTTGCCTTCACGCGCTGGGGAGACGGGCTTCCTGCCCGCGTCTTCGGCGAACTCGGCGTCACACCCGAACAGGTCGTCGCGTTGGCCCGCGACCAGGCTGCGCGCCCGGCCGAGCCCGAGCGCCTCTACTCGCCCGAAGAGGCTGCCGCCTACTTCGGCGTCCACGTCCAGACCGTCCGGGCATGGATCCGCTCGGGCCGGCTGCGCGCAGGCCGCCTCGCCGGGCAGCGCGCCCTCCGCATCCGCGCCTCCGACCTGGCCTCCGTCCTCGAACCAGTCGAGCCGGGCGAGGTCTGACCCCGCGCCTCATGTCCAGGGGCAGTTGCTGGTGCGCCCGGCAACGCAGGAATTTTCGTGCGAAACCCCCTCATCCACCCGTCGCGGCGCCACGCGCCCCCGCACCGGAACGCCCCAACACTCCCGGTGAATCTACGTCCACCCGAAGCTGCAGCCCTCCTGCTCGCCCGGGGCGCATAACCCCTGCGCTCGGGGCCGTGGTTCCCGGTCCTGCGCCCCCTGCTCCACGCAGTTGCCACCTTATCCGTGTACGCAGGGCGTCGATTCTGGAAATAGCAGGGAGTGCCAGGCCCCACGCGGGCCTGGCCTTGCCCGGGATTCCCATCTCGATACCGCCCGGGTCACCTTGGAGGGAGCATGCGTCGTCACCTGCCCGGTTTTTCCGCCATCGCCAACCTCGGCATCTCCAACAAACTCGGCCTTATCGTCGTTGTCCTCGCGCTGCCCATCGCCGCGCTTCTTTTCGTCCAGTACCAGCAGCGCACCGAGACGCAGGAACAGGCGAGCGCCGAATCCGATGGCCTCGACTACGTCGCCGCCATCGTCCCCTTCCTCCGCGAAGTGCAGATCCATCGCGGCCTTGTTCAGCGCGTCCTCAGCGGCGACGAGTTCTCGCGCGACAACATGGTCCGCACCGCGGCCGCCGCCGATGCCGCCCTCGCGGTCATCAACGACATGAACTCCCGCCACGGCGACGCCTTTGGGACTGGCGAACTCGTCCAGTTCCTGAACGCCGAGTGGCCCAAAGTCAAGGATTCCCAGTCCAGCGCCATCGATTCCAACGCCGCCCACACCCGCATCATCGAGCAGGGCATCTTCCCGCTGCTCTCCACCGTCGCCGTCGAGTCCCGGCTCGTGCTCGACCCCGACCTCGATAGCCGCAGCGTCATCGTCGCCCTCACCGATTCCCTGCCCCGCCTCACCGAAGCGCTTTCCCAGGCCCGCAGTTTCGGCACCGCCGCCCTCATCGCCCGCCAGGGCCTGCCCGCCACCGCCGAGCAAAAAGCCTACCTCGTCTCCCAGGTGAGCCTCGCAGCCGCCCATGCCGATGCCCTCACCCGCGCGCTCGAAACCGCGATGGCCGCGAACGCCGATTTCGAGGAGTCCCTCCGCCCGATCGCACGCCGCGCCGAGACATCGCGCAACGTCTTCAGCGAATCCACCACCAACAACATCATCAACGCCAACGTCCTCTCCACCACCGGCGCCGAGGGCTACTTCCTCCTCGGCGGCAGCGCCATCGACCTCTCGAATCAGCTCCTCTCTGCCGCCCAGGAGACCCTCGACGCACGCTTCGATGAGCGCACCAGCCAGGCCCAGCAGGAGTTCTACACCTACGGCGGCGCCGCCCTCGGCGTGGTCCTCCTTGCCCTCGCCCTGGCCGTCTTCATCTCCGCCACCATCACCCGGCCGCTCAAGCACCTGGCCGATGTCGCCGACCGCATGAGCCTCGGCGAACTCAACGTCGAAATCGACGTCGAAGGCCGCA
>JBBIVC010000100.1:0-7595 GCA_037439905.1 Thermoflexus sp. | reverse complement strand
CGATGTCCCGGGGCGCTCAGCAGCGGCCCGACCACTTATGCCGCCACCCCGACCGGGTTCCCCGTCACCAGCTCCATCAGCGCGTCCACCTGCTTCGCCAGGTGCGCCCAGTCCGGCGCAACCGTCCGCGTTGTCCCCGCCGCCGGCGGGACCACATACCCCGGCAGCAGCCCGTTCGTGCACACATAACGGTCGGCCGCCGAAACACACCCGGCAAGCGAGACCTCGTTCTCCACCGGGTCGTGATGCCGCGCAATCGCTTCCTGGATCGGCTCCGGCAGGTTCCACTTCCGCGCCAGCCGGCCGCCAATCTCCGCATGGTCGAAGCCCAGGAGTTCCTGTTCGACGCCCTCGAGGGTGACCTCCCGCTTCATCGCTTCCGCAACCGCCTGGTCGAGCCCCGCAGGGTCGGCATAGAACATCGCCAGCCTCCCCATGTTGTGGAGGATCCCTGCGGTAAACGCGCTGGGGACGTCCAGCCGCCGCGTCTGGCCGGCCAGCTCAGCCGCTTTGAACGCGACCGCGATGGAGTGCCGCCAGAACGTCTCGATGCGGAACAGGGCGTTCAGCGCATCCGGCGCATACGCGCCCGCGATCGCCCCGCTGATGGCCATGTTTCGCGCTTGCACAAAGCCGATCGTCACCAGCGCCTCCTGCACCGACGTGATCTCACGGCTCCGCCGGTAGGCCGCTGAGTTCACCACGCGCAGGAGCCTCCCGCTCAGGCCCGGGTCCGATGACACCACCAGCGCAAGGTCGCTGGCCGAGGATTTCGGGTTCTGGGCCACCTCCATGACTCGCAACGCCACCGCCGGCAGCGGCGGCAATGCCTCCACCGCCTCGATCATGTCGGCCCGCCCGCGCGCCGGCCTTCCCTGTCCTGCTTCGACCATGGTGGGCTCCCAACCCGGGATTTACCCCCGAGTGTCTCCCACACCCGGCCCCCTCACATCGGGGACACCCCTCGTTCCGAGGCTCGCCCCGCCCTACGCCGGTCCGGGTGCGCTTGCTCAGAAGTGCTCCTGGCAGTGCGGCTTGATGTGCCAGTTGAATACCCGGTCCGCGAGCGCGATGGCGCGCTCGTCGCCACGGATGCGCCCGGCACGCCAGAGCGCCCCCGCACTCCCGCCCCCGAGGTACAGGTTGGCGAGCTCCTCCGGGCCCAGCACGAGGCCCGGCGCAGCCTCGCTCCGGCGGCAGACTCCGCCCTCCGGGCTCGCTTCGAGCTCGAACCTGCCCCCCGCGCCGTTCAGGAAACTGTCCCGGACCTCGAACACCAGCCGCCCCTCGGCTCCGTATTGCCGCGCGCTGAGCGCCTTTTCGATGTCCACGATCCGCAACCAGATGCCATCCAGCCGCTTCCGCTCCGTCCGCCTGGCATCCTCCAGCATCCACAACACCGGTTCGTCGCTCCCGGCGCTCTCGTACGAGATCGTGCTTATCAGGTCCAGCCCAAGCACATATCGCCACAGCGCGGCGTAGGCGCGAACGTGCTCCACGAAGCACTCGGCTACCAGCACGCTCCCCTTCGGGATCCAATCCTCGAAGTCTCCTTTGCGGCGGTAGACCAGGTAGCCTCGCACCACCGCCTCTTCTTCGTACACCAGGTAGTTGTTCGAGCCATACCCTCCCCGGTAGTCCGGGTGGTCCCGGAATATGCGCACCTCCCACCACTTCTCCGATCGGCTCACCGCGCCTGGAGTCAGCGTGCGCATCGCTTCGTGCGCCGGCGGAAGTGCGATCCGCGCCTCATCGGCCGACATGAGCCGCACCCGCCCCGGCGCGAGCACACTGTCATCGCGCAGCGCCCGGTACTCGTGCGGAATCCGCAGGATCTCCATCTGCGTCGCCACTCCGTAGCCGAACCGGCCGTAAATCGCCGATTCCGAGGCCCACAGGATCGCCAGCGCCTCGCCGCGCGCACGCACCTCAGAAAGCTGCCGCCGCATCATCCCGCTCAGGATCCCTCGCCGCCGGTGCGTCGGCTTCACCGAGACCATCGTCACCCCCGCTGTCGGCATCGATGCCCCGCCCGGGACCGTCATCCGGTAGCTGAATATCCCCGCCGTCCCCACGATCTGCCCGTGGTCGAACGTCGCCAGCGACCGGTCGGCCTCGAAGATCTGCCGCCCTGCCTCCAGGTGCTCCGGGTTGAACTCGCTGCCGAACGCCAGCCCCTGGCAGCGGCGGAACTCCTCCAGCTCCGCATCGACAATGCTTCGAATCTCGTATTCCACGTCACCCTCCGGGCGCGCATCGTACCGGCTCCCGCCCCATTCGTCGGTGAACCGTTACGCACTCAACGCGGGGGATCGCGCTACAGCGGGATGTTCCCGTGTTTCTTCGGCGGGTTCCGGTCCGCCTTGTTCTGCAACATCTCGAGCGCCCGGATGATCTTCGACCGCGTCTGCCGCGGATCGATGACATCGTCGATGAAGCCTCGTCCCGCCGGGATGTACGGGTTTGCGAACTTCGCCCGGTACTCGTCGATCAGCTCCTTGCGGCGCGCCTCCGGGTCCGCGGCGTTCGCGATCTCCTCGCGGTACACCACGTTCGCCGCCGCATCCGGCCCCGCGACCGCCACCTCCGCGGTCGGCCACGCGTAGTTCATGTCGCCGCGCAGATGCTTGCTCGACATCACGAGGTACGCGCCGCCGTAGCTCTTCCGCAGGATCACCGCAATCTTCGGCACCGTCGCCTCGCTGTAGGCGTACAGCAGCTTTGCACCGTGCGTGATGATCCCGCCATACTCCTGCCCCAGCCCGGGCAGGAACCCGGGTGTATCCACCAGGGTCACGAGCGGGATGTTGAATGCATCACAGAATCGCACAAACCGTGCCGCCTTCCGGCTCGCGTTGATATCGAGCGAGCCAGCCAGCTGCGCCGGCTGGTTCGCAACGAAACCCACCGATCGGCCTCCCATGCGCCCGAAACCGACCACGATGTTCGTCGCGAAGAGCTCGTGCACCTCCATGAAGTCGCCGTCGTCCACCAGCCGGTCGATCACTTCCCGCACGTCGTACGGCCGGTTCGGTTCGGCCGGGACAATCGAAAGCAGGTCCTCATCCGCACGGTCCGGGTCATCCCCCGAAGGCACGATCGGCGGGTCCTCAGCATTGTTCGAAGGCAGGAACGACAGGAGCCGCCGCACCTCGGCCATCGTCGCCTCTTCCCCTGCGATGGCGAAATGCGCCACCCCTGAGCGCGATGCGTGAGCGTGCGCGCCACCCAGCTCGTCGTGGGTCACCTCTTCGCCCGTCACCGCCCGGATCACATCCGGACCGGTGATGTACATCTGCCCGCTGCCCTCTGTCATGAAGATGAAGTCCGTCAGCGCCGGGCTATAGGCGCCGCCGCCAGCCGAAGGCCCCATGATCACGCTGAGCTGCGGCACCACACCGCTCGCCAGCGTGTTCATCGCGAAGATCTCACCGAACCCGCGCAGGCTCTCCGGGCCATCCTGGATCCGCGCGCCGCCCGAGTCGATGATCCCGATGATCGGCGCGCCCGTCGTCATCGAGAGGTCCATCACCTTCAGGATCTTCTCCGCCACCGCCTCGCTCAGCGAACCACCCACCAGCGTGAAGTCGTAGGCGAACACGTACACCGGCCGCCCCTCCACCTTGCCCCACCCCGTTACCACGGCCTCGCCCGGCGTGTTGTCTCCCCCGCGCGCCCGCACGAGCATATCCAGCTCGTCGAACGTCCCCGGGTCCAGCAGCAGGTCGATCCGCTCCCGCGCCGTCAGCTTGCCGCGCGCGTGCTGCGCCTCGATGCGCTTCGGGCCGCCACCCTGGGCCACCTTCGCTTTCAGTTCGACGAGTTGTGCGAGCTTCTGCTCGGCGGTCAGCTGCTCAGTCATCTCGGGAGCCTCTCAAGAACCCGCGGCAACGCCGGCGGGTGTGGGGGGTGTGGATGGCGCATCCATCCCGGCGCGCGCGCCCGGGTTCCTTCACCTGCGCCGTCCGAAATGTAGCATCGGCCCCCCCATGGCGCCACGATAAGCAAACCCCCGCCGTGTGGCGGGGGCCGGTAATCGTGTTGGTGGAGACGAGGGGACTCGAACCCCTTACCTCAGCGATGCGAACGCTGCGCTCTCCCAGATGAGCTACGTCCCCACAATGCAACGGACCGCTCCATCGTAGGGAGCGGCCCGCAAAAGGGTCAACAGCCCGGAGCGTCTACGACCGGTGCGACGATCCCCGCCCGATCCGGTAGCTCGTCTCGCCCGTGAACTCCCGCTCCTTCCCACACTTCTTGCACCTGCCCGGTGTCAGCTCCCCTCGCGGCGGTTCCAGGACCCAGTGATGGATGCAGTCCGAAACCATCTGGAGCGCCTCTGTCTTGGACATGGTGCAACTTCCCCCTCGATCGTTCAGTCGTCGTTTGGTTGGCCAGAGGCTAACTACCCCGCCACCAGCCTCGCGCAGTGTAGTCCCAGCTATAGACCCTTTCAATCGTTTATCTCGATTCGTCCAGCATGCCCGGCAAAGGTGTAATGACCATCAGCCCCGCCGCCACATCGATGCGCTGCACCACATCCCCGATCGCCGGGATCAGCACCTCGCCCCCCTCAGAGGCGGCGACGTACACGTCGTTCGCACCCGTCTGGATCACTTCCACCACCCGCCCGAGCTCCCCTCCATCGTCCGTCACCACCCGCAACCCGATGAGCTCGTGCACGAAGAACGACTCCGCGTCGTCCCGCAGCACCTCGCTGTCGGCTGCCTCGAGCAACTCCCCCCGGAATCCTTCGACCATCGTTCGCGTCGTCAACCCGCTCAGCTTCACAATCCACTGGTCCTGGTCCGGCCGCGCCTGCTCCACCGTCCGCCGTTCCCCGCCCAGGTACACCGGCCGCCCCCGCTGCAGGTTCCGGGCCGTCACCGAAAACGCCACCACGCGCACTTCCCCGCGCAATCCGTGCGGGCGCAACACGCGCCCGACGGCCGTGAAGCCCGGGCGCGGTTCCTTCGGTGTCGTAACGGGATTGATCGGGCGCGGTGCACGCCGCCGCGGCTCTTCCGCGCTGGTCCCTTCGCTGCTCAGTCCCCGATCTCCAGGTTCACCCGCACATCCTCGCGCACCGCCGCCACCTTCACCATCGCCCGGATCGAGCTTGCAATCCGCCCGCCCTTGCCAATCACCTTGCCCCAGTCATCCTCGGCAACATCCAGGCGTATCTTCACATGGTCCCGGTCGCCCGTTTCGGTCACGCGCACCTCTTCGGGGTGGTCGACCAGCGCCTTCGCGAGATACTCGACCATTTCGGCCATCATGCTTGCCATGGGCTACTCCTCGGCAGCACCTTCCGCCTCTGGTTCGGCAGCCGCCTCAGCGGCCGCCGCGGTCTCGGCCTTCGGCGCCTTCGCCCCGGGGTTATCCGCCTTCGCCGCCGCCGGTGCGCTCGTGCGAACCGCCTTCTTCTCGATCACGCCAGCCCGCACCAGGATCTTCTCGGCAGCCTCCGAAGGCTGGGCCCCTTTGCCGATCCACTCCTTCGCCTTCTCGCCGTCCAGCTTCACCACCGGTGGATCGCTGTGCGGGTCGTACGACCCCAGCGTCTCAATGAAGCGCCCATCGCGCCGTGCCGGCTTGTCCGCGACCACCACGCGGTAGTAAGGATGGCGCTTCTTCCCGATGCGCTTCAGCCGAATCCGAATCATGTCTTCTCCAAACACACGCCCGCGCTCCGCGGACGGACTACGCAATTCTCGCTACCGTACAACATCCCCACGTTATATGCAGGCTCCCACCTAGCGGAACATCGGCATCTTCCCCGTGCTCAGTGTCTTCGCAATCTTTCGCGCCTCGAAGAACTGCTTGAGCAGCTGGTTCACCTGGCTCGGGTCCGTCCCGCTCCCCCGCGCGATCCGCTTCCGCCGCTTCCCGTCGATCTTCTCCGGGTGGCGCCGCTCCCACTTCGTCATCGAAAGCACGATCGCCTCGGCGTGGTTGAAGAACGAGTCATCGATGCTGTCCACGTCGAGCTGCATCTTGATCCGGTTGAATCCCGGCAGCATGCTCACCAGCTGCCCCAGCGGGCCCATCTTCCGCACCTTCCGCAGCTGCTCGATGAAGTCCTGGAGGTCGAACGTCCCCTTCTTCAGCTTCTCGCTGAAGCGGTCCGTGTCCTCCTCTCCCATCGTTTCCTTGGCTTTTTCGATGAGCGAAAGCATGTCGCCCATCCCGAGGATTCGGCCGGCCAGCCGGTCCGGGTAAAACGGCTCGAGCGCGTCCGCCTTCTCCCCCATGCCGATAAACTTGACTGGCACCCCGGTCACCGCCCGGATGCTCAGCGCCGCACCCCCGCGCGCGTCGCCATCCATCTTCGTCAGGATCAGCCCCGTCGTCCCCACCCGGTCGTGGAACTCCTTCGCGGCCGTCACGGCATCCTGGCCCGCCATCGCGTCGGCCACGAACAGCACTTCCTCCGGCTGCAGCTGCGCCCGGAGGTTCGCCACCTCCTGCATCATCTCCTCGTCGATGTGCAGCCGGCCTGCGGTGTCCACGAGCACGTGCGTGGCATTCATCCTTCGCGCTTTCTCCAGGCCGTTGGCCGCGATCACCGCCGGCTTCGTCGCGGTGCCCTCCTCGTGGTACGGGATCTCCAGCGATTTCGCCAGCGTGACCAGCTGGTCCACCGCAGCCGGCCGGTACACATCACAGGCGACAACCAGCGGCCGCTGCCCCTGCTTCTTCAGCAGGTTCGCCAGCTTCGCGATGCTCGTCGTTTTCCCCGACCCTTGCAGGCCAACCAGCATGATCACCGTCGGTGGCCGCGAAGCCGTCGCCAGCTTCGGCGCCTCGCCGCCCAGGATGTCCACCAGCTCGCCGTGGACGATGTCGACCACCTGTTGCGCCGGCGTCAGGCTGCGCAGCACCTGGGCCCCGAGCGCCTTCTCTTTCACCCGCGTCGTGAACTCGCGCACCACCTTGAAGTTCACGTCCGCTTCCAGCATCGCCATCCGCACTTCGCGCAGCGCCTGGTCGAGGTCTTCCTCGGTCACGATCCCGCGCGAGCCAAACTTCCGGAACGCGCTCTGGAGCTTGTCGGTTAACGAATCGAACATCGCCTTCCAGTGTAGCGAGCCCGGCCCCCTCCAGCGAAGCGCCGCCCCCTAACCGACGCCGGGATTCGATGGCGCTGTCCCGATCACCCCGGCCGCGGCCAGCTCCGCAACCTCCGCCTCGCTCATGCCAAGCAGCCCGCGCAGGATCTGTTCGTTGTGCTCGCCAAACAGCGGGGCGTGCCGCCGGGGCCGGGGTCGCGCCTCCACGAACTGCCACGCGCTCCGCGGCTGCTTCCAGGCGCCCATGCGAGGATGCGGCAACTCCACCCAGAACCCCCGCGCCTCCAGGTGCGGGTCTTCATGAATCACCTTCGTGTCCAGCACGCGCCCGGCGGGCACACCGGCCCCCGCGGCCGTCTCCAGCGCTTCCTGCGCGTCTCTCCCCTCACACCAGCTCGCGATACGCCGGTCGATCTCGTCCGCTCGGGCCTCCTCACCGAGCCCGCCAAGCTGCTCCACTATCCCCGCCGCGGCGCAGAGGCGCTGCCAGTCGTCCGCCGTCCGCAGCGAAATGGCGATCCA
>JBBIVC010000099.1:3473-7640 GCA_037439905.1 Thermoflexus sp. | reverse complement strand
ATACGACGGGGCCGAGGAAGCGGATGGCTGGCAACCCGAACCCCCCGGCCCTTCGACAGCGGCCTCCGGGAGCGGTTATATCCCGGGGAGCGACCTCATCGAAGACCCGGAGTACCCGGGATACGCGCCTGAGGAACCCCGATTCCGTCCTCGCTCTGTTGGCATCCTCTACGAACGCCCCCCACGGGAGGGCGAGGGCGGCCCCGGCACGCGTCTTGTCGCGATCGCTGCGTTGGCGGTCCTTGGTGTGCTTGCCGTTGTGGCGCTGGGGGTCTTCGCGCTTGGCGGCGGCGACAGCGACGGGAGTGTCCCCGCCGAGGGCGGCACCGAAGGCGGACAGACGCCCGGGATCACGCCTGCGAACGTCATCCCTGTCGGGACCGGGACCCCGGTGGCGTCGGCCTCGCCATCCAGCACCACGAGCCCGGCCGCGAGCCCGACCGGCACGGTGACCGCGACCACCACGCCCGGCACACCCACGCCATCGCCGACGGCGGGCGCTCGCACACCAACGGCGACGGCCACGGTGACGCCGACCCCCTCGGCGACCGCGACACCGGCGCCGACTTCAACGCCAACGCCGCTGCCAACGCCGACGCCGGGAATCCCGCCGCATCCTTCCACATACTCGGCATGTGACGTGAATGCGCCGGTAAACAAGTGTGGGAGTGCCACGGTCCGCGTCATCTGCTTCCCGCCATTTGCCGAGACCGCGCCGAGCGGACGCAACGACAACTACTTCGTGGATGTAACCGGGGTATATCCTCTTCAGCCCGGTTGGCGGGAGATCTACGTCGAAGCCCCCACCTCGCTCGGCCCGGTCATCGATGCGGGCCGCCGTGGATGCATCTAGGCCGGCCAGACCACCTGTGCCGGCTGACGCTCTTACGCGTCTCTGACGAATCCCGGCACCCTCCTGTCCACCCTTAGGAAACCCCTAAGGGTGGGTGCGGCACACTTCGGGGTCGGCCGGGTGAACGTGCTCCTAAGCCGTAACCAGGCCGTCCTCCCGGTGTCCATGTCAGCCCTCGCGACCCCTGTCGAACCCCCTGTTGAGACCCGGGCGGCAACCCGCCGCCGAGTTCAACGGGTCGGCGACTGGGGGAAACGATGGCAGGATTCGAAGGCGCACGCCCGGGCATCCTGGGTGAGGCGGTCCGCGAGTGGCGGTTCAGCAAGTACGTGCCGCTCTACCTGGCGGGAATCGCCGCCGGCGCGGGCCTGGGCATCGGCATCGCGACGTGGCCGTCGGCGGCGGTCGTCGAAGACCCGGTGTTCCTCCCCGAAGCAGGCCATTCCGCGGAAGCCGCGGTGGTCGATGCGCCAGTCTTCGCCCCGGCGCCGGCGGTCGTGGCGACGGGCATCAACGGCGCCACCACTACCGTCGAGCTCCCCGAGGAGTTCATCCGCGCGATGGGCGGCCTCCCCGCGCTTGAACCCGCTGCTGCCCCGCCCACTGAGACGGCGCCTGTCGCCCCTGTGGTGCCGGTCGCGCCCGCGGCACAGGCGCCGGCGGCCCCGGCTCCTGCAGCGCCGCCCGCTTCCCAGCCCGTCGTCGCGCCTCCCGCGCCGGCCGCGCCACCCGCCCCGGCAGCGAAACCGAACTTCTATGTCCCCGAGGTATCCGGCGGGCCTGCGACCGATATGGAGCTGCGGATGTTCAACCGGGTGAACGAAGAGCGCGCCGCCGCCGGGCTCCCGCCGTTCGTCCTCGATTCCGGGCTCACGAAAATCGCGCGCACTCGCTCGCAGCAGCTCATCGACCAGGGCTATTTCGCCCACACCGACCCCTACGGCTATTCGATGTACGTGGAGCTGCTGGCCTACTTCGGGTACACGAGCTACGCCTGGGCGGGCGAGAACCTGGCCATGAACAACTTCGACGTCTCGGAATCGCCGGAGCGTGCCACGAAGGCGCTCATGAACAGCCCCACGCACCGCGCGAACATCCTCGCGAACGACTTCTTCCGGGTCGGCATCGGTGAGGTGACGGACGCGAAGGGCCGGCATTTCTTCACGATGATCTTCCTCGGCTGACCCCCAGCGCCGGGAGGACATGCGAGGGGGCGCCCATGCAGGGCGCCCCCTTTCGTTCGTGCACCGGACCCGGCATCAATCGAGCGGTGGCCCCAGGTCGTCGTCACCCTGCTGGCGAGAGCGCGACATCGCGTAGCCGACGCCGCCGCCAATCGCGGCGATGCCGCCGAGGATCAGCACCACCACGCCCCAGACCGGGAACCCGCCGCCCCCTCCGTTGCCGGCGCGCTGTGCCCCGGGGGTCGCGCTGGTGATCCCGCCGCGTGGCGATGCCACCGGGGAGCCAGCTCCCGGCGAACCAGCGGGGATGGTCTCGACCTGGCCGCCCTGCCCAGGAGTGGCGGCCTGGCCGGGTTGGGTTGTCGCGCGAGGCTCGGGAGTGCGCGTGGGCGCGGGCGTAAACGTGGGGATGACGGCCGGCGTCGCGCTCCCGAAGGTCACGTCCAGCTGGACGGGGCCGGGATTCCATTTCACGGTCTGCGCAGCGAACCGGTCGCCAATCTTCACACGGATATCGCGGCCGATGGCCCCACAACCGGCGATTTGCGATTCGGAGACCACATCGACCACGTAGACCGTCACCCGCGCAGCACCATCGCCGGTGTACTCGGTCTTGCCTTTGGTGCCGCAAAGGACATTTCCGATGTATGCCTCGACGGGGAGGCCGGCGGGCACCTCGCCCTCGGAATCGGCAACCGAACCGAAGACGGTCGACGGGGGATCGAACTGGGCGTGCGCTGGCTGCAGGGCAGCGGCGATGGCGAGGGAGCCCGCGAGCGACGCAGCGGCGAGGCGCCACGGAACGAACCGGGTGATGGTCATGAACAGCATCCTGGTGAAACTAACGGCCCCCGTCGAGGGTACGCAGGCGGTCGGCTAGGCGCACTACTTCGGGAGGATCAACGTTAATGGGCGCTTGACCTGGATCCACACCACCCGGTTCTGCCCGAACTGCGAGAGGGTGTTCACACCATCGGGGGCGCCGGGGATGTAGCGCAGCCACTCCTGGAGTTCGGCGTCCCAGGCGTAGATGACGAGGATGTCGCTTTCGAGCCCCGCAATCGCGCCGGCGATCTCGGCCGTGCCGCTGCCCGTGGGCACCAGGTTCCAGCCCTCCACGAGGGAGACCTCGGTCTCGTTCCCGAAGGGGATGGTGACATCGATGATGATCTCGCCCTCGGGGTCGGGGGCGAAGCTCGCCGGGATCGGGTTGTCGTGCACGGTGCCGTCGCAGGAGACGGTGCTGACCACGAAGCCATCCCAGGTGAGGCGCACGAAATCGGCGGGACCGGTGAACACCTCGTTGGTGGCGCCGACCCAGAGGTTGTCCTTCGCGCCAGGGCCGCCGAGGAAGGTCTTGCTCTCACCGGGCTGGAGGAACCCGTCGAGGTCGCGGTGCTCCACCTGCTGAACGCCGGAGCCCAGGCTCTGGAGGCCAAAGCCGGCGAGGTTCACCGGGCTGGCGCCGACATTCTTGACGGTGATCGTCTCCTGTCCGGTGCATTGCAGGTTGGTGATGCGGACCTCTCCCGGCACAGGCGACGGGGGCGCCGGGAAGGTGACGATCACGTTCGTCGGGCGCATCAGGCTGTTGGTGACCTGGATCCATGCCTGGCATTCATCATCGGCGATGGTGGGCTTCGCGATGTCGACGTTGATCGGCCTTCCGAGCGCATCGAGCGTGTCGAACGAGGTCGCGGTGGCGAACCGGCGTGTCCCGTTGATCTCGAACGGCCGATCGGCTGCGCCAATGATGGTGCCGCCACCGGCGTCGATTTCGAACTTCACGGGCACGCCCAGGGTGTTGTTGTAGTTCACCGAATCGCAGAAGCCGTCGCGGTCGCGGAGATGGGCGACGACGTACTTAACCTGGGGCGAATCGGTGTTGACGATGGTGACTTCCTTGTAACCGGCCCACCGCCAGTCGGTCGCCGCCTTGTTCGAGGCGACGGCCGGCCACTTGCCGCGCGTGCGCGGTTCGGGGTATTCGGCGACGGCGTAGTACCAGCCGTGCCCGACGATGTCCTCGAGCTTGCACTGGGGGTTTCCGTTGAAGCGGTTCGGCGCGCACTCCTCGTAGGTGAGGTTGAAGTCGCCGTAGGTATCGACCGAGGCCTTGCCGGCACCATC
>JBBIVC010000099.1:0-3444 GCA_037439905.1 Thermoflexus sp. | reverse complement strand
CATCCTCGGCTTTTCGAGCGAGCCGAGCGCGGTGGTGGCATTCGTGTGGGGGTTCACGTTGAACGAATAATCCGCTTCGTCGTCGGGCACAAAGAAGCCCGAAGAGCCGTTCTTCACCCCTGTGCGGTAGTTGTTGACCACCGGCTCGTTTTCCATGAGGAACGTGACGATTGCGGCCGGCATCTCGATGCCGCCCCAGTTGCCCCGGAGGCCTGACGGCCCCTTCAACTTCTCCCAGTCGTCGGGGAGGATCCAGCGATCCTTTGGCATGGAGCGGCCGTCGGGCTTCACCTCAGCCGGGCGGCCGGAAGGATTGGTGCCGACGAAATAGCCGCGCACGTCGGCGGTCACGTCGCCGAACGTCGAGACGAACTGGTCCGGCGTAGCCTCGATCGTCACATCCTCGATGAGGAGGAAGAAGATGGGGAAGGCGACCTTTGAGTGCGGGTTGGTGGTGAGGAAGACCTCGATGTCGACCTCGCCCGGCTCCTCGCTCTCATAGCGGACCGACGCGGAGCAGCCGGCGCCGAAATCGGTGGATGCCCGGTTGGGCCCATCGAGGGTGATGCCGGGGCCGGGGAGGAAGGAGCCCGGCTGGTTCTCCGGCCGCACGAAGACGACCTGCTGGCCCGCGCAGGAGCCGGTGCTGGCGAAGGCGTAGTTGATGGTCACGATCTCGCCGGCCCAGGCGACACGCGGTGTCTTGTTGGCCGGGATGAAGGTGAAGCGGAGGTCCACCCACTCCTGCGGGACGGCGGGAGTGGCCTGGCCGGGGTAGAACACGTCGACCTGGACGCGCACCTGCGAGTTGGCCGAGCAGCCGGGGGCGTTGACGGTGGAGAACCGCAGGTCGTTGGGGTTCGCGTCGGTATCGCCGAACGCGACCGAGAACGGGTCCCCGTCGCCAGCGTTGATGTCGATGCGGCCTCCGACGCTAATGCCGGAAATGGCGGCCGGCTTGCTGTTGTCGGGAACGACGAAGTAGCCGCAGCCACCGATGACCTGGGCGCGGATCCACGCGCCATCGAGCGGGAGATTGGCGGAGAGCGTGCCGCCGGTGCTGTGGGATCCCAGCACCCACTCGGTCAGGCCGGCGCCGGCAATCATCGTGCCATCGCCAACGTTGAACTGCATCGGAACCGTGAGCGAGGTGAAGGTCACGGTACCGGAACCGGGAGCGCCTCCCGTGGTGATCTCGGTGCGGTCGATCCGGTTCCACTGGGTAACCAGGGGCCCGGCCGCGCCGCCCGGGAAGCCGTTGCCATCGCCGTTGGTATCGAAGAAGGCGACTTCCGGGGTGCCGTTGTTGAGGAAGTCGACGTAGATCGTGTGCTCGCCGGGGCTGGCCGAGGTGTAGCTGAAGCAGAGCGTGCCATCCTGGACGCCGTTGAGGCGTGGGTTGTTTGCCGCCGACTTGTGGAAAACAGAGATGTTGCCGGCGCCGGGCACATCTGCTCCCGCGAGCGGCGCGAAGTGGATGCCGTTGGCGTTGAGCGTGTCTGCGGCATCGGTGCCGATGAGGCACACGTAGTGCGTGGAGCCCGTGACGAGGGGCGCCGAGCGCTGACGCGCGGGAACCTTGCCATCGGAGGTGACATGACGGAGCTCCACCGAGGCGACGATGTCGATGGTCACGCCCGCCGGGAGCCCCAGCGTGACGGGCTGGTCGTCGTCGTCCTTATCGATGGTGGGGAGCACGCCAACATCCGCGCGGTTGTAGACCGCATGGAAATCGAAGGTGACCGCAGTAACGGTGACGGGGGAATCGGCGGCGATGCCGGCGCACCATTCCGGACCCTCCTGGCGTACGTACTCGACCCGGGTGTTCGGGCCGCCGCCACTCGGGGTGGTGGTCCAGTCCTGCACCCGCACATCGTTCACCGGGTCGTAGACATTCGGGCTGCCGCCCAGGGGGCTGTTTTCGCGTGGCGTCACGTTGTCCGGGAGGAAGTCATTCGAGCGTGCGCCAGTCAGGAACGCCGCGTCCCAGCCGACGGTGCAGACTTCGGCCGGACCCCCGACCAGGCCATCGCCGATCTTCTTGAGCGATACGGTGACGATGGGGATATCGGGCAGCGCGATGACCTGCTGACCCGAGCCATCGTTGTAATGCCACTCGATCTTCAGCTTCTTGTAGCCGGGCTGGGCGTAGGCGACCACGCAATACACGTCGTCGGCGCTTCCAGGCGTCGCGGCGTTCAGCACGGCTGCCCCGGCGCCTGTCGTGGCGCCGTACACGTAGGTGCCCGCGGCCGGGAGCGGCACCGCCATGGTTGGCGGCGTCGCGGGATTGGCAGGATCGATGGGATCGAAGGCGGTCACCAGGAACCCGAGGGCCGATGCCGGGATAGTGAACGACTGGACCGGGGTGACGCCGTCGATGTTCACATCCACGCAGTAGCCGTTGCGGGCAGCGGCATCGGCCGGGAGCGCGTGCGAATTGGTGCCTGCCAACAACCGGGGAGGCTGCCGGACCGGGCCCGGGGTGGTGCTGGTGTCGAACTGCGAAAGCTCATCGAATGCGGGGCCGCTCGGGTCGTAGGCGGCGCGAACGTCCGAAGGCACGGTAGCCCGCCCGGCAGATACCAGTGCGACGAATAACACCAGGGCGGCGGGGAGAAGGAACCGCCGGGAAGCACGCACCATGAAGTCCCCCTGGGACTCGTGGACGCACCCCGCCGGGCGTACCGCAATTGTCTTTCGCACGGATAACGGAGTCTCGACCCCCCGATACCCGCCAGACGCTTCGCCAGTTATGGCCGATACAGTCGCCTAAGGTCAAGCTCCCGTATGTAAAAAGAAGAACGGGGAAGCTGAAAAGAGTTAACCCGGGTGCGCGGGCCAGCGCGCACCCGGGTCTGCCTCCTGACCAATAGCTGAAGAGGTAGGCTACCTGCGAGCCCTCGCTCCGACGCGGACCGCGGACCATGCGGCGAACGGGAGCGAGAGGAGCGCTGCCCCGGTCACGAGCAGCAGCAGGGGTGGTGTGGTGGGTTCCACCGGGCCAGAGATGGTGTTGCCGGTGGCCGGGGGAAGCGGGTTCGCAGCGCCCGGGCCGGGTTCGCGAACGCCCCGGACTTCGTTGATGGGCAGTTCGCCGGGCAGGAAGTCGGGTTCGCCGACCACGCCACCGGCAAGGCCAGGCGCGATCATATCGACGGGGACCTGCACCGCGAGGCTGGCCGGGAGGTCCGGGCAGGGGCGGATGGTGAAGGATGCCGTGGCGAATTCGCCGGCGAGCTCAACGGTGGCGATGGCGCCCGCAGGCGCTGCGACCTCATAGAAGGCCCCGGGAGCGCAGGCGGCGCGGGTATCGGCGGTGAGGACCTGCCGGACGGTATAGGTGCCGCGGGGCAGTGCCGGGCTCGTCGCCGTGCCGGTGGTGGCATCGCCACTGGTGCCCAGCGTAAGGACAGCAACGACCGTGCCATCGGCGGCGACGAC
>JBBIVC010000098.1:0-7676 GCA_037439905.1 Thermoflexus sp. | reverse complement strand
AACACAAACCCGCGCGACTCGATCCCCACCACCGCCTCCGCCTGCCGGCTCCGCGCGTCTTGGGTGAGCGCGTCGAGCACTTCCCGGAATGCCGCCGGTTCGGCCAACAGAGGTGTGATGTCCCGGAACAGGATCCCGGGCCGGGGAAAGTCTGGCACATCGCGGATATAGGCTTTCAGGTCCATCGCCGCGATGATACCCCTGCCCCGCCTACGCTGCGATGAACCCCAGCTGGTCCCACCGCTGCCCGAGCAGCTCTTCGTGCGGCACCCCCAGCCACCCGTCGATGACTGTGGCGTACACCCTCCGGAAGTCGGTCGTGTAGGGCACGTTCCCATCGTCTACGAGCGCGGCCAGGTTCGGCGCGTCTCCGTAGAGGCCGCCCCGCACACCGTTCCCGAGCGCGAACAGCACGCTCCCGGCGCCGTGGTCCGTGCCGCCATTGGCGTTCTCGGCCACGCGGCGCCCGAATTCGCTCCATGTCAGCACCAGCACGTCATCCGCCTTTCCGTGAGCCACCAGGTCCTGGTAGAACGCTGTCAGCCCGGCATCGAGCGTCTCCATCAGCGACGTATGCTCCGTGGCCTGGTTGTTGTGGGTATCGAACCCACCCAGCGTGATGTGCCCGACCCGCATCCCAAGGTCGCCCACGATCGCTTCCGCCAGCAGCGAAAGCCCCGACCCGAACGATGAGTCCGGGTACTCCACCGCAGGCGCGTACGCGCGGTCCACCTCCTGCAGGAGCCGGGAACTCGACATCGCCGTCTCGACCGTCGTCTCGAGCAGGGCCCCGTACGGCGAGGCTGCCGGGTATTGCTCGTAGAGCTTCAGCATCGTGGCCGTCCGCGCATGGCCGGGGTCCGCGAGCCGGCCGTTCACCTTCACCCCGTAATCCTCCGGGCTTCGCACCGATGGCACCGCCACCTTTGGAGTCCGCATCTCCTCTGGCGTCGAGGCGCCAACGTTGAATCCCAGGAACGGGTCGTGCTCCTCGCTCTCCAGCTTCTCCAGCGTCCGGCCGAGCCAGCCGTTGTCGAGCTCCATCTTCGGGTCGCCCGCCTGCCAGATAGCCATCGACTTGAAATGACTGTAGTTCTGGCCCGGGTACCCGACGCCGCGCACGACAGCCAGTTTCCCCGCATCCCACAGCCCCTTCATCCCCGTGAGCGCCGGGTTGAGCCCGAACCCCTCGCTCAGCGGCAGCACCGCATCCTCGGCGATCCCCAGCGCGGGCCGCGCCGACCGGTACGCCGGGTCCGAGGCCGGCACCAGCGTGTTCAGCCCGTCGTTGCCTCCCGCCAGTTGCACCAGCACCAGCGCCTTCTTGCTCGCCGGGTTTGCAACCGCACTGCCGTTCTGCGCCGCGAACGCCACGGCCCCCTTCAACAACGACTGCGCCGTTGTCCCGATACTGACCAGGGCAACGCCGCCCTTTACGAAATCTCTCCTGCTGAGCATCCTTGCACCTCCTGCCGGGATTAGATGAGCTGGTATTCGGGGCTCGCCAGGACCAGGTACGCCACCGTCGCCGCCCGCTCCGGCCCGGCCGGTACCGTGCCCGCGTGGGCATAGAGCGCCTCGCGCGACGCCTCGGCGACGTTGCCGTCAACCAGCGCGTTGAGCGCCGCATCGACCATCCCCTGGACCGTGGTTTGCCCTTCGAGGGCCGGGATCGCAATCGGCCGCCCACGCGGGAAGAGGAAGGCATCCAGGAAGTTCACCCGCCCGAAAAACGTCCCCGAGGAGAGCCATGTCTCCCCGCCCGGCCAGCCGGCCACGCTCGGCGGTTCGAACAGGCGCTGGTCCATCCCTGCCCCGCTCTGCTCGATGGTCAGCCAGTTGGTCTCGATGCCCAGCGCGCGCACCGCCCCCACCGCGAACTCCACCGGGCTCCGCACCAGCGACCGGTACGCCCGCATCGACCAGAACTCATCGCTGAGCAGGATCGCCCGCACCACTTCGCGGACGCTGTGTCCCGATGCGTCCCACACGTCCACCAGGCGGTCGACCGTCTCCTCGTCCGGGTTGCGGTAGGCCAGCTCGCTGAACAGCCGCCGCGTGATGAACCGCCCCGTGGCCGGCTGCTCCATGATGATCCGCACGATGTCCTCGCCGCCGAAGTTGCCGGTCCTTCCGAGGAACGTCTTCGTGCCCGCATCGTGGAGCCTCGGCTGCAGCTGGAACTCCGGCTCCCAGGCCGCCCACATCTGGTTCAGCCATTCATCCCGCTCCCGCTCACTCAGCCCTTCCGGTGGCCGCTCGCGTGCAGGGCGCGTCAGCCGCCATCCTGTGAACGCCCGCGCGCTCTCCCGCACGTCCTCCTCCGTGTAGTTCCCCTCCCCCATCGAAAACAGCTCCATCAACTCTCGCGCGTAGTTCTCGTTCGGGTGCGCCTGTGTGCTTTCGATGGTGTTCAGGTACAGCATCATCGCCGGGTCCTTGCTCACCGCCTGCAGCAGATCGTCGTACCGGCCGAGCGCATGTGCCCGGAAGAGCTCGTTCTGCCGCACCATTTGCTTCGCTGCCTGGATCCCCACCTGGCTCACCTGCGAGGTCAGCAGCCCGTGCCAGATGTACGTCATCCGCTCCTCCAGCGGCCGGGCCGTGTACGCCATGCGGGTCAACCACCAGCGCTGCATGTCGCGGATGAGGGGCGGCCGCTTCCCATCCAGTCCGCGCCCCGGCGTCGTCAGGTTGAACGCTTCCTTCGCGATGCGCGCGTCCAGGGATGCGTTGTCGACCGCGCCGAACTCCAACAGCCGGTCCACCGCCTCGTCCCGTCCTAGCTGCGCGAACGCTTCGATCTCCGGCAGGCTCCCTCCCCATCCAGCCCGCCGCAGCAAATGCGCGGCTCGGGCCAACGGGTCGTCGATGGGCCGGTTCGGGTCCGGCGTCGGCGCCGCAGTTGGCAGGTCCCCGCGCTGTCCCGCCGTCGAGCCGGGAGCGCCCGCCTCCTGGCCCCCGCTCCGGGCCAGCACGGTGACTCCCGCCGCGGTGCCGCCCGCAGCCACTGCCGCGACCCCCGCGAGGAGAGCCCGCCGCGTCCGCCTGCGTCGCGCCAGGCCCATGCCCGCCGTTTCGTTCGTTGACTCGTCCATGCCGAACTCCATCGCCCGGGCGAATCCCCGGCTTGCTCTCCCAATGGCGGACACAGGTCGAAAGGTGACGGCCTGTCCCTGGCGGCCTCCGTTCTAACGCGTTTCCAACAGAACGACACGCCCGGAAAGCCCGCTTAACGTGTGCCCGGCACTTCCCGGCGCCCCGCCGCCATTATTCGTTCGACGAAGGGAATCCTCATGGCGAACACCCGGAAGGGCTTCACCCGCGAGCGCCACACTCCACTCAAGCTTGCCATCGCCGCCACCGCGGTCGTGGGATTCGCCGCCGCCTGGGCAGGTTTCAGCCGCTCGCACGGCGCCACCGCCGTTGTCACAAGCCAGGAATCGGTCCTGCAGGCCAGCACGGCGCGGCCGCCAGCAGCCGCAACCCCCGTACCGGTCACCACCCCGGTGGCGCCATCCCCCATCCCCACGCGCACGGTCGAACCCACCCCCACTCCCGCGGCCCCCGTCCCCGGCACGGCCACCCGGCGCCGAACCAGGGCATCCTGATGAGCTGGAAGCTCTCCGCGCTCGTCGCACTTGGCCTCGTGGCCGCCGTCCTGCTCTCCGGGTCTTCCAGCGCGGACGAAACCGGCTCGGCTTCCTGGGATGCGCTCCGCGCCGCCGGATTCACGGCGTACCTCCTCACCTGGCTCTCGGTGGTTGCCGGCCTCGCGTTGCGTCTCCGGGTAAGGCTCCTCCTGCTCTCCAGCACGCGCCTGCTCGAGATCCACCGCGCCAGCGCCACGCTCGCGCTCGCCTTCGTCGCCGGCCATCTTGCAGGCATCTTCATCGACCCCTGGACCACCATCGGCCCCCTCGATGCCGCCGTGGGTGTCACCAGTCCTTATCGCCCCGCCGCCGTCCTCCTGGGCTCCATCGCGCTCTGGCTCATGCTGGCGGTTCTCCTCTCGACTGCTCTCGCGGGCCGCATTCACATCGCAACCTGGCGGGCCCTCCACTACCTGGCCTTCCCCGCCTATCTCGCGACCGTTCTCCACGGCGTGACCGCGGGAACGGACCGGGGTTCCGCGGGCGCCGTCTGGCTCTTCGCCAGCACCTCCGCTGTCATCGCCAGCCTCTTCGTCGTCCGGCTCTTCGACATCCGCACGGTCCGCCGTTCCCCCCAGGGGTCCTGAGGCTACGAATCCGTCAGCCCCAATCCCCTCAGGAACGCCTCGTTATTCGGCTCCCGTCCCAGGAAGTCACGCACCAGCTGCCCGCCATCAACGGTCCCGCCGCGCTCCAGGATCGTCTTCCGGTAGTGCATCCCGGTCGCCGGGTCCAGGGGGCTCGTTGCTTCGAACCGTGTGTACATGTCATCGCCGAAGACGTGCGACCACAGGTAGCCGTAATACCCGGCGTCATAGCCGAACAGGTGCCCAAACCCCGATTGGAAGTGCGTGCCCTCCGTGTACGGGAACCCCGTGATCTCATGCAGCGCTTTCAACGCGGCAGTGGTATCGCCATCGAACCCTGGCGAGTGGTAGGTCAGGTCCAGCGTCGCGAAGAACAGCTGCCGCAGCGTCATCACGCCGCTGTTCAGGTTCTTGGCCGCCACCATCGATTCCACCAGCTCCTTCGGCAGGGGCTCCCCCGTCTCGAAGTGCCGCGAGAAGCCGGCCAGCACCAGTGGCTCCCAGCACCAGTGCTCCAGCATCTGGCTCGGCGCCTCCACGAAGTCCCGCTCCGTCGCCGTCCCGCTGAACCTCGCCCGCCGTGCCCGCGTCAGCGTCTGGTGCATGATGTGCCCGAACTCGTGGAAGAACGTGATCACCTCCGTGTGGCGCAGCAATGAAGGCTGCGTCGCCGATGGCTTCGTGAAGTTCGCCACGATCGCGCTGACTGGCCGCTGGTAGCCCCCATCCGGCAGCGCGCGACCCCGCCGAAGCGTGAACGCCGCGGCATGGCCGTACTTGTTCGGCCGGGGGAACAGATCCATATAGAACCGGGCGAACGGCTCTCCGCCAGCCGCCTCTGCGATATCGAAGGCACGCACGTCCGCGTGCCACCGTGGGGCCGCCGGCGCCTCGGTGAACCGCACTCCCAGCACGGCCTGGTACACGTCGAACAGGCCGTCGATCACGGCATCCAGCGGGAAATACTTCGCGACCTCGAAGTCGTCGACCGCGTACTTCGTCTTGAGCAGCTCGTTGTGCCAGTACCGCCAGTCCCAGATGTTGACTTCGTCGCTCCCGGTCCGCTCCCTGGCGAGTTGCCGCATCTCTGCCATGTCCCGCTCGGCCTTCCGCGAGACCTTCTCCCGCAGGGCGGAAAGGAACTCCGCCACTGCCTCCCGCGTGCCCGCCATTCGCACCTCGGTCCGGTAGGCCGCCCACGAGTCGTACCCCAGCAGGCGCGCCACCTCCGCCCTTGCCTCGATCGCGCGCTCCAGGATCCGCACATTGGCCGCCCCACCCTTGCGCTGGTCCTTCTCGAACAACTCCCGCCGCAGCGACTGGTCCGGGGAATTCGCCATGAACGGCTGGATCTCCGGGTAGTCGAGCGATACGCGGTACCTGGTCTCGCCGCCCTCTTCGACCCGCGCCAGGTTCTCGATCCACGCCTCGGGCATCCCCGCGAGCTGTTCCCGGCTGACCACGATCCCGTCTTCGTACTCGTCGATGTTCTTCCGGAACTGCACGTCGAGCTCAACCAGCTCGTCGAACAGCTCCCGCACGCGCTGGCGCTGCCCGGCCGGGAGGTCGAAGCCGTTGCGGCGGTAGTCCCGGAGCTCATGCGCCAGCCAGCGCGCGTCCTCGCCGCGCAGCGCCGCCGCTTCCGGCGTGCCGGCAAACGCCTTGATCGCCGCGTACAGGTCCTCGCGGAACGATAGCCCCACCAGGTACTTGTCGAGCTTCTCATCCCACTCCCGCGCGGCCGCCCGCAGGTCGTCATCCGCCGCCACGTACGCCATGAACGCGTACTGCCCCGAAGCCTGCGCGACGGGCTCCACAGCCTCCTCAAGCGCCAGCAGCGTGTTCGAGAACGTTCGCTCCCCGTCGGGGATGGCGACCAGCTCGGCGATGCGCTCGTCGCACACGCGCATCGCCGAGGCGCATGCGTCCGCCAGGCTGCCCGGCGTGAGCGCCCCGAAATCCACAAGGTCAAGCGATCCCGCCATTGCGCGTCCCTCCCGCGTCAGGTGATCGCTCATCTTACGGCGCTACCGCATTCCGTTCGCTCGCAAGTGTGCCAGGATCGCCCCGCTCACCTCCGCGAGCTTCTCCTGGATGAGCCAGTGGCCCGCATCCAGCTCCACGAAGGTGTACGGGCCCTTCATGTGCCTCGCTGCCGCCTCCACACCAGCCCGGCCGATGGCCGAGTCCTGGTTGCCCCAAACCAGCAGCGTGGGCGTCGTCACATCCCCGAACATCGCGTCCGGTTCAATCCCGCCCGACCCGCGATACCAGTTCAGCGCCGCCGTCAGGGCGCCGGGCTGGCTGAAGACCGCGAGGTACTCTGCCTTCTCCTCCTCCGAACTCGCGCTCCAGACGTTCTGCAGCCCCGCGAAGCCGTTCGCCGAAAGCGCCGCTTCCGCCACCCCTGGCTCCTGGAAGAACGTGATGTACTGGCTCCGCTGCGCTTGGTCGGCGTCCTCCCGGATCGCCCGGCCGAACGCCGCCACGTGCGGCACCGACAGCGCGCTCCAGCTCGCGATTCGCTCCGGCTGCAGCGCCACCGCCGCCCAGCCCGCTCCCGCGCCCCAGTCGTGCCCCACCAGGTGGAACCGCCCAACTCCCCACCCGTCGGCCAGCGCGAACACATCGCTGGCCAGGTCCCGGTAGGTGTAGCGCTCCTTCCCTTCCGGCCGTGCGCCCGGGCTGTAACCGCGCTGGTCCGGGGCCATGCAGCGGTACCCCGCGGCCTCGAGCTTCGGCAGTAGCTCAACCCACATATGCGACGTCTCGGGAAAGCCGTGCAGCAAGATCACCGGCTCTCCGCTCTCCCCCGCGAATCTGCACCGGAACGTCATGCCGTTGGCCTGGATATCCCGGATACTCGTGGTCATGGGCGCACTCCTCCTGGCGAGTCCGGGGAGTGTAGCGGACATTGCGCCCCCGTGCCGGTGGTAGAATCGCAATATGGTGACGAAGCTGGCCGAGGCCATCGCCCGTATTCAGGCACTCGACGAAGCGAGCCAGGAGATGTGGGGCGCATGGATACTTGAGGAGATCGAGTCCGAGCGGAAGTGGGACGAGCTCTTCGCCAGGAGCCAGGACGCGCTGGAAAAGATGGCCGACCGGGCATTGGCTGAGGAGAGGGCGGGCCTGACCGAAGAGCTGACGGAAGCCGACTTTGCGCTCGACGAGGAGTGAGGAATTCCGGGCCTTGCTCCGGACACTGCCTCCGGACGCGCGCCGTCAGGCCGTCGCAGCATACCGGCTGTTTCTGGAGGACCCGTTTCATCCAGGGCTACAGTTCAAGCGGATCGGGCGCCGCCGGAACATCTGGTCCGTGAGAGTGGGGCTTCACTACCGGGCCCTCGGTGAACGAAACGAGGACCGGGTCCTCTGGTTCTGGATTGGCACCCACGCCGAGTACGACCGGTTGCTCGGCGAGCGCTGAAGGGGG
>JBBIVC010000097.1:0-7697 GCA_037439905.1 Thermoflexus sp. | reverse complement strand
CGTTCACCACCAGGTCGGTGCCGGTCGCGCCGCCGAGCGTGCCGGTGAGGGCGCCCGTCAGCAGGCTCTGGCCGTTGAACTGGGTGGCGTTGGCGATGCGGTCGATTTCGGAGCGGAGCTGCATGAGCTCGGTGCCGATCGAGGTGCGGGCGGCGCTATCGTAGGTGTCGTTGGCGGCCTGGACGCCCAGCTCGCGCATACGCTGGAGGATGCCGTGGACCTCGTCCATGGCGCCTTCAGCGGTCTGGATCATCGAGATGCCGTCCTGGGCGTTGCGGATGGCCTGGCCGTTGCCGCGGATCTGGGCGCGCATCTTTTCGGAGATGCCGAGACCGGCGGCATCGTCGGCGGCGCGGTTGATGCGGTAGCCGCTGGAGAGCTTCTCCAGCACCTTCCCCATCTTCATGCTGGTGAGGTTGAGGTTGCGCTGACCGTTGAGGGCAGCAACGTTCGTAACGATCGAAGACATTTTGCGTGGGTCCCCTTCCACTACGGGCCGAAGAGTCGGCTCGACCTGCCCCCTGGGATTAGGCAGGCGTGACGCCTTGGTTATCGCGAAATCACGTCTCCATTAGGGGTGCAGGAAGGGGTATGCAGGGGGTCACCCGGTGACAAAACAGGGCGTGATGGTTGCCAGCGGGTGATAAAGGGGGAAAAGGGCCGTTTTGCGGGCACACGTTGAAACGGGGAGGCCGAACCTGGCCTCCCCGTTTCGAAGGAGAGCGGCGGCGATCAGTGCGACGGTGGTTATCGCTGGAGGAGCTGGAGGACCGCCTGCGGGGTCTGGTTCGCCTGTGCGAGGACGGAAACGCCGGCGGACTGGAGGATGTTGGCGGCAACGAGGTCGCTCGAGAGTTCGGCGATGTCGGCATCGCGGATGCGGCTTTCGCTGGCGGTGAGGTTCTCGACCGCAACGCCGAGGCTGTTGATGGTGTGTTCGAGGCGGTTCTGGGCAGCGCCGAGGGTGCCGCGCCGGCTGTTCAGGATCTGGATCGCGCCATCGAGGGCGCTCATCAGGTTATGGGAATCGGTGATGGTGCGGACGACCTGGTCACCCATCGTCGAGATGAGGCCCGTCGAACCGCCGAGCTTGTAGGCGGCCGAGCCGAGGTTCTCGCTCAGCATGCTCACGAATTCGAGCGAGAGCGTATCGGGGACGTTCGCGCCGACCTGGAGGGTAGAGGTGTTGCCGGTGCCCTGGATGATGATCGTGTTATCGGTCGGGCCGGTGAGGTCGGCGATGACGCCGGCGGCGGTGCGGCCGGCGGGGCCGGTCTGAAGGGTGATGGAGATGCCGAGCTGGTTGAAGTCGAGCGTGCGCGTCTCGTTGGCGACCATGTCGGCGATGGAAAGCGTCTGGCTCGTGCCATCGGCGCCGGTCAGGGTGAGCTGGCCCGCGCCTGGCGAGGTGAAGGTGTACGTCTGGGGGCGGGCGGTGGTGGCGGTCATGGTGGTGGGAGTCAGGCCGTTGATGGCCAGGTTCTGGTTTCCGCCCACGGCCATATCGGCCAGGAAGCTGCTCCATGTGTAGGCGGCCGCATCGGTCGTGATGTTGATGGTGAAGCCGTTGGTGAACACGACCGAGCCGGCGGAGCCGCCCGCGATGGTGGAGCCCGACTGGAACCCGGCGGCGGTGGCCACCAGCGTGCCGGTCGCGCCGCCGAGGCGCATCTCCAGGATTCCGCCGTTGTTCACGAAGGTGTAGCTACCGGCCGGGGCGGTGGTGAACGTCGCGGTGCGCGTGCCGCCGGAAGGCAGGGCATCGCCGGAAACCAGGTGGGTGGCGGTGGCGCCGGCGTTGGCGTAGTTGATGGTCTCGCCCTGCACGAAGTTGGTGCCCGCCGTGCCAGCGGAAGCGCTGGAGAGCGCCCCGGTGAGCACCTTCTGGCCGTTGAACTCGGTGCTGTAGGCGATGCGGTCGATCTCCCTGCGGAGCTGGACGATCTCTTCGCCGATGCTGGTCCGTTCGGGGCCGTTATCTGCGTAGGTGCCGTTCGCGGCCTGGACGGCGAGCTCGCGCATGCGCTGGAGGATGGCGTGGACTTCGTCCATGGCGCCTTCAGCGGTCTGCAGCATGGAGATGCCATCCTGGGCATTCCGGAGGGCCTGCTTGTTGCCGCGAATCTGGGCGCGCATCTTTTCGCTAATGGCGAGGCCGGCGGCATCGTCGGCGGCGCGGTTGATGCGGTAGCCGCTGGCGAGCTTCTCCAGCGTCTTGCCCATCTTCAGCCCGGTGCGCGCGAGGTTGCGCTGGCCGTTGATTGCGCTCACGTTGGTCATGATGCGGGTCATTGTTGTCTCCCTCTTGGCCGGCCTGCGGCCCTGGTAGTCCTTGACCCTCCGGTGAGAGTGCCGCTCTCCCGCAGGGTGTCTCTGTGGTGACTATCGGGTGACAACAGTGGAGCTTGAGTGACAAACGGGTGAATAGGGGAAGAATCGGGGAATCCCCGGAGCCGTCATCGCGGCCAGAACCTGGGCTCGCGCTTCTCGACCAGGGCCGCGACACCCTCTCGAAAGTCCGGCGAGGCCGTCATCAGGTCGAGGAGCCGCTCGGATTCGGCGACGGCGGCGCCGACATCGCGGTGGAGGTCGGTATACACCTGCCGGCGCGTGGCCATGAGGGAGGAAGGCGCGATGGTGCGGGCGAGGCGGCCAGCGTAGTCCATCACCGCTTCGATAAGGCTGGCGGCCGGGAGCACGCGGTGGACCAGGCCCATCGCCAGGGCTTCTTCGGCCAGGAACACGCGGCTCGAGAGCAGCAGCTCCTGCGCGCGGGAGAGGCCGATAAGCCTGGGGAGGAGCCATGAGAGGCCGTACTCCGCCGGGAGGCCAAGCCTTCCGTGGGCGGTGGTGAGTTTGGCGCCCTCGGCGGCGAACCGGATATCGGCGTAGCAGGCGAGCACGAGTCCCACACCCGCCGCCGGACCGTTGATCGCAGCGATGACCGGCTTGGTGAGACCGAAATGGAAGGCGAAATTGTGGTCGAATTCGGGCCGCACGCCATACCCGGGGGTGGCCAGCTCACCCCTGATGCCGGAGTCGTAGCCGCCCTTTTCGATGTGGCCTTCAAGGGCCTGGGAATCGGCGCCGGCGCAGAAGCCGCGGCCCGCACCCGTGACCACGATGACGCTGACCGATGGGTCGTCTTCGGCCTGCTGCATGCACCAGCGGTACTCGGTGTGCATGCGGCCGGTCCAGGCGTTCAGCCGGTGGGGCCTGTTGAGGGTGATGGTCGCGACGGGGCCTTCCACGGCGTAGAGGGTGGCCTTCAGCTCCATGGCGCGATTGTAGATGGGAAGGCGGGTGCCTGCCCGCATGGCCCGATAAGATAGCACGGTGACCGTGCGCGGCTGTGTTCTTCGAATGGGCGTGGAGGCAGCGTGACAGGTCTGGCTTCCCGTGTGCAGTACTGGGCGTGGAGGGTGGTCTCCGCGACGATGTGGCGGTTGCCTCCCCGGGTGGGGTATGCGGCGGCCACGGCAGTGGGGACGGTGGGGTTCTACGTGTGGCCGCGAGGCCGCCGCGCGATGCTCTCGAACTACCGGCGCGTGCTCCCGGGGGTCTCGCGGGGCGAGGTGCGCAGGGTGGCCCGCCGTTCGCTGGTGAATTACTGCAAGTACCTGGTGGATTTCGTGCGGTTTCCGAAGCTGGACGCTGCGGCGATCAGCGCGCAGGTCGCGGACGATGGGGAGTTCGCGGCGCTGGACCGCGCCCTTGCCGGGGGGGCCGGCGCGGTGATCGTGTGCATGCATTTCGGCAACTGGGACCTGGGCGCCGGGGCGGCGGCAGCACGGGGATACCCCCTCACCGTGGTGGCGGAGACCTTTGCCGACCCGCGTCTCGATGCGATGGTGGCGGGGGCACGCGAGCGGCTCGGGATGCGAATCGTGAAGATGGAGCGGGCCGGGCCGTCGCTCGTCCGGGCGCTCAAGGCCGGTGGACTCGTCGCCCTGCTGATCGACCACCCGATGGACACCGACGGCATCACGGTGCGCTTCTTCGGGGGGGAGGTCAACGTCCCCGCGGGGGCCGCTCGGCTTGCCCTCCGGACCGGGGCGAAGGTCATTCCCACGGCATTCGTCCGGGCGAAGCGCGGCGAGCCCGGTGTGCGCACCTGGTGCGATTTTTCGATTGAGCTGCCCAACACCGGCGACCGGGAGCGGGACGTGCGCCAGCTCACCCAGGCGATTGTGTCCGCGCACGAGCGGTTCATCCGGCGGAAGCCGGACCAGTGGTACATGTTCCGCCGGATGTTCACGGCAACTCCGGGGGCGGGACCAGCATGATGAGCCGCCTCTGGTGGATGCGGGCGGCCCAGCCGCTGGTGAGCCGGTTTCCCGGGGCCTTCTACCCCCTGGCCTCGGCCATCGCGTGGGTAGCGTGGGTGGTGCGCCGCGACCTTCGGCACAACCTGGTCCGGAACATGCTGCCACTGTGCGACGGCGATGTTGCGAAAGCTCGCCGGGTGAGCAGGCAGGCCTTGCGGAACGTTGCCCAGTATTATGTCGATTTGGGCAGCCTCCCCCGGCGGGATATGTCGATGTTCGAGGCGCGCCACCTGGAGATATTCCACGCGGAACGGTTGCAGGTGCTGAGCGAGCCCGGGCCGCTGGTGATCGTCAGCGCGCACACCGGCAACGCGGAGCTGGCGATCCAGGCGCTCACGTTTCGAGGGCGCCCGTTCGTCGCGCTGGTGGAGGCGCTGGAGCCGCGTGAGCTCGCCGACTACATGTCGAGGCTTCGTTCCTCGGCCGGGGGGACGTTCCACGAGGCGACGGTGGGAGGAATCAAGGCGATGGTCTCGGCCCTGAAGCAGGGCCAGATCGCGGGCGTAATGGGCGACCGCGACATCCAGAACACCGGCGTGTGCGTCTCGTTTTGCGGCCGGCAGGTGAAGCTGCCCCGCGGGCCGTGGGAGCTGGCCCGCCGGTGCGGCGCCCCGGTGCTGCCCGTCTTCTCATCGCGGAAGCATGGCGATCAGTTCCGCATCGATGTCGGCGAGCTCTTCAGCGTCGGGCAGACCGACGACCTGGAGGGCGACATCCGGGAGGCAGCAGAACGGTTTGCGCGGTCGCTGGAGGCCCACCTGCGCCGCGACCCCGGGCAATGGACGGTGCTCGAAGACTTTTGGAAGGTGCACGGCTGTGGGGCGCGCTGACCTTCACCTGCATACGCGCGTATCGGATGGGCTTGGCAGCGTCGAGGAGGTGCTCGCCTTCGTCGAACACCAGACGGACATGGACGTGGTGGCCATCACCGACCACGAGGACGTGACGGGCGGGCTGCGGGCGCAAGAGCTCGCGGCCAGGCGCGGCTACCGGTTCGAGGTGGTGCCGGGAGCAGAAATCACGACACGCCAGGGACACCTGCTCGCGCTCTACGTCGAGCGCGACGTGCCCAGCTTCCGGAGCATCGAATCGACACTCGAAAAGATCCATGCGCAGGGTGGCCTTGCCATCGTCCCGCACCCCCTCAGCTGGCTCACCCGGTCGTTGAGCGAGCGAACCATCGACCGCATCTGCGAACGGAGCGAGGCGGGTATCACGTTCGACGCGATCGAGCTCGCGAACCCGAGCCCGGCGGGACGGAGGACACGGGAGCGTGCGCTCCGGCTCAACGCGGAACGCTGGAGGCTGCCGTGGGCCGGCGGTTCCGATGCGCACCACCTTCCCCACATCGCGACGGGCTGGACAGAATTCGCGGGGAGCACCGCGGAGGAGTTGAGGACCGCCCTGGAGACGGGGCGGGTGCATGGGGCGATGTCGCGGTATCCTCATGCGGCTGAGGTGGGCTATGGGCGCATCGCGCTGGGGCTCGCCTGGGGGTACTCGGCGACACCCCGGAAGATGCTGCGGGGGAAATGGAGGTCCGGGTGAGGATCGCGATGGTTTCGCCCTACGACTGGTGTGTCGAAGGCGGCGTCAAGTCGCACATCAAACACCTGGCGGCCTACTTCCGGCAGTGGGGACACGACGTCACCATCTTTGCGCCGGCCTCGGACCCGGCGAGCGCGCGCGACGAAGTGGTGGTAATGGGGAAACCCTGGTCGATGCGGGTGAGCGGTTCGGTCGCGCGGATCACATTCGCGTGGAAATCGCCCGAGGTGAAGCGGGTGTTCCAGGAGTACCAGTTCGATGTGGTGCACCTGCACGAGCCGCTCATGCCGCTGCTTCCCTACCACTTCCTGCGCTATTCCCGGGCGGTGAATGTTGGCACCTTCCATGCCGCGAAGGAGGGCGGGAACCGGTTTTACGGGTACACGACGCCACTGACGAAGCGCTGGTTCCGGAAGCTGGATGGGAAAATCGCGGTCTCGCCGGCCGCGGTGAAACTCGTGAGCCGCTACTTTGCCGGGTACTTCAACATCATCCCGAACGGCATCGACTACGAGCACTTTGCCACACCCTGCGAGCCGATTGACGAGTTCATGGATGGAAAGCACAACATCCTTTTCGTGGGCCGGCCCGAGAAGCGCAAAGGGTTGAAGTACCTCCTGCGGGCCTACCTGCGCGTGCGGGAACAGGTGCCGAACACGCGGCTCATCGTGGTTGGGGCGGGCGACTTCACCCGCTACCAGCGGCTGTTCGCGCCGTTCCCCGATGTGGTGTTCCGGCCAAACGTGCCATACGCCGACCTGCCCCGGTACTACCGGACGGCCACGGTGTTCTGCTGTCCGAACACCGGGAACGAGAGCCAGGGATACGTGCTGCTTGAGGCGCTCGCATCTGGCGCCGCGGTGGTCGCCAGCAACATCGAAGGTTTTGCCGGCGTGATGACACACGAGGAGGAGGGGCTGCTGGTAAAGCCCAAGGACCCGGCGGCCATTGCCGCGGCGGCTATCCGGCTCATCAAGAACCCGCGCCTGCGGAAGGAGCTCAGCGCGAAGGGCACGGCACTGGCCCAGCACTACAGCTGGGACAACATCGCTCACCGGGTGCTCTCGTACTACGAGCGACTGCTGTACGAACACCAGCAGGTGGCCGAGACGCGGGCGCGACGGCGGCCGATGCTGGCCGGGGAGCGCTGAGGGGTGGGCATCAACCTGCTCCCCACGCGGCTGCCGAAGTCGATCCAGGATGGCATTGGGCGCACGGTGGGGGGAGCCGGCATCACTCCGAACATGATTTCGCTGTTCGGCTTCGGCGGGAACCTGGTGGCCGCCTGGCTCATCACGCAGGATCGGCTCCCCTGGGCGGGCATCGTGTACCTCTTGTTCTCCGCGCTCGACCTGGTCGATGGCGCCGTTGCGCGGGCCACCGGGCTCGCCAGTCCGTTTGGGGCGGTGTTCGATGCGGTGCTCGATCGGGCGAGCGAGGCGATCGTGCTGGCTGCCTGCGCCTGGTATTTCGCGGAACGTGGGGAGCAGGTGCAGGTCGCAATGACTTCCGCGGCCATCTTCGGCAGCATCGCGGTGAGCTACATGCGGGCGCGCGCGGAGGTTGTGGGGCTCACGATGCGGGAAGGGCTTTTCCGCCGCCAGGAGCGGGTGGCCCTGCTCACAGCCGGCCTGCTGTTGGACGGCCTGACCGTGGTCATCGGGGCCCTCGCGGTGCTCGCGAACCTCACGGCCCTCCAGCGCTTCTGGATGTTGCGGCAGGGAATCCGGGACTAACCGCCGAACGGGTTATCGCTTCGCGGAGGCCGCCAGTCGTCGTCCGGGGGTGGTGGAGGCGGGGACGAACGGCGGGCTGCCTGGA